>NZ_JAEQCT010000029.1:70715-163671 GCF_020738205.1 Microcoleus sp. PH2017_24_DOB_U_A | reverse complement strand
TTGTCTTGTGGAACAGGCATCTTGCCTGTTGCTGAGCACGGGCTAGAAGCCCGTTCCACAATAGATGAATTGTCTTGTGGAACAGGCATCTTGCCTGTTCTTGAAAATGGTGCAATCGGTAAGTTCGATCGCACTTTAACAACCAACACCATCGAGGGAGAAATCGATTGGATTGATGCGTTTCAGCAGCTAGAAACCCTCGGTATCAAACGTTTGGCAATTTTGGGAGGCGGAAAACTCGTCGCGTCTGTGCTCGCTGCGGGCTTGATAGACGAGCTCTGGCTGACGGTATGCCCGCTAATTTTGGGTGGCGTGGATGCACCGACACCTGTGGAGGGAAAGGGTTTTTTAGCCGATTTAGCGCCGAAATTAGAGCTTTTGACGGTTAAACAGGTGGGAGGTGAGGTGTTTTTGCATTATAGAGTTGGGGCGGGCTAGAAGCCCACCCCACAACATTTGTGGCACAGGCATCTTGCCTGTGGCGAGTAATTACACAAGCAGGGGAAATTGTATTAAGTTAAATAAAGTTCGATCGCTCTACGTTCAAATCTCCCTATGCTGAAACAGCCGAAACCTCAATATTCTGTAGCCTGGATTAGCAAACTAGCTGACATCCCGCAAGCATCCTGGGATGCCTTGGCGATGCCGCTAAAAACGCCTTTTCTCGAATGGGATTGGCTGAATAATCTCGAAACTTCCGGTAGCGCGACAGGTAAAAACGGTTGGCTACCACATCACTTGACTGTCTGGCGAGACAAAGAGTTGATTGCTTGTGCGCCGCTTTATGTCAAAAGTCACAGTTACGGCGAATTTGTATTCGATAATCAATGGGCCGATTTAGCTCAACGTTTGGGTATTGAATACTATCCGAAATTGATGGGAATGACGCCGTTTACTCCGGCGGAAGGGTATCGTTTTTTGATTGCGCCGGGGGAAGATGAAGATGAGTTAACTGGCATAATGGTAAGTGCGATCGACCATTTTTGCGATCGCCACAATATCTCCGGTTGCAATTTCCTGTATGTCGATCCCGTCTGGCGCGCCAGAATGGAACAACATGGTTTTAGCGCTTGGCTGCACCACAGTTATATTTGGCAAAATCAAAGCTATCAAAATTTTGACAACTATCTAGGCGCATTTAATGCCAACCAGCGCCGCAATATCAAGCGCGAACGCAAGGCTGTGGAAACAGCAGGTTTGTTAGTGAAAACTTTGACTGGTGATGAAATTCCGCAAGCGATGTTTGGGCAAATGTATGCTTTTTATGAGAATACTTGCGACAAGTTTGGCTGGTGGGGAAGCAAGTATTTGACTAAGCGGTTTTTTGAACAGTTGCATGACAATTATCGCGATCGCGTTTTATTTGTCGCCGCCTATGATAAGGAAGACGAGAGACAGCCGATGGGAATGTCTTTTTGTCTGTATAAGGGCGATCGAATGTACGGACGTTATTGGGGCAGTTTGCAAGAAATTGACTGCCTACACTTCGATGCTTGTTACTATACACCGATCGAATGGGCGATCGATCGAGGCATCCAAACCTTCGATCCGGGTGCGGGCGGCAGGCACAAAAAACGGCGCGGCTTTCCAGCTACGCCAAATTATAGTTTGCACCGATTTTATAACAACCGTCTGGCGCAAATTCTTAAGTCTTATATCGGTCAAATTAATGAAAGAGAACAGGAAGAAATTGATGCAGTTAATGAGGATTTACCTTTTACTAAGTTACCTCCTTTGTCACTAGCTGATTGAAAGATACGGCAGAAATTAGGTAGAAATTAGGACACGGCAAAAATCAGGACACGGCAGTGCCGTTTCCCTACAATCAATCGGGCGATGATTACAGATGTCATTGAGTTTGATGGATTATTTTGGGGTAGGGAAACGGCATCGCCGTCTCCTCTTCTGCCGTGCGATTGATGGTTATATTCGATCGCACTGAGGGCAACTTTATCATCCAATTCGGTTGATTTTACCATTACCTGAAATCAGGATACGGCAGTGCCGTTTCCCTACAATTAATCGGGCGATGGTTACATCTGTTATGGAATATTAATGATTATTTCAAGGTAGGGAAACGGCAATGCCGTCTCCTCTTTTGCCGTCAACCGTCAACCGTCAACCAGTCAACTTAATTCAAAATTACCTTGCCATCTTCCTGAATTTCCATCGATTTTGTATCAACGCCCAAGTCTGTTGTTGCGCCAAAGCTGACTTGCAACATTCCCGGCGTAGCGGTTGCTTGCGGGCGCACCAACAGCAATCCGCCGTCTGGGCGCTGGTAAGTGAAGGTGATTGGTACTTTGATGTTTTTCAGTAAAATTTCCGATTGTTCGCCCAGAGTGCGCGGTGGAGTAACACCAATGACTTGATAATTGATGACGGCATTGGTGGTATTCACGAGTTTAATTACTACCATGCCCTCCATCGGCGTAACTCGCGCACTTGGCATCGGGAATCGGGCGGGGGCATCTTGGGGTGTGGCGGGCATCCCGCTGGGCTTGGGACTCGCAGCGGGGCTGGGACTCGCAGCGGGACTCGGTTCGCTGACAGGCTTTCCAGGTGCGGGAGTGGCTGCGGGTTGGGATACGGGTTTTCCTGGTTGGGGCGGGGGGCCGCCGGCTTGTCCAAGTGTTGCGAGACTGACGAGTAAACCGCCGCAGGTGGCTGCTAGCAAGCTGATTTTTTTGAACGGTAGATTGTGGCGAAACATAAATAACTCCTCACGAGTTCGATCGAGATTTCCAACAAAGTTTATGTTAATCTATGCCCGAATTGAATTTTAATAGCTGGGTTTGGGCGCAAGGTAGAAAGAATCAGGGTTTGAGGGATAGATTTTTTGGATCAACCGCAGAGGGCGCAGAGGGCACAGAGGAAGAGAGGTTTAGAGGCGGATTTCTGCTGATTTGTGGGCGGGGATGGTGACGGTAACAGCGGTTCCCCGATCGACTTGGCTGTCAATCCGGATTTGGCCGCGGTGGTTTTCGACAATGGCTTTGGCTATGGCTAATCCTAAACCAGAACCGGCGGCGCTGCGGTGGGTGCGGGCGGGATCGGCGCGGTAAAATCGATCGAACAAATGCGGTAGCGCTTCCGGGGCAATCCCCATGCCGGTGTCTGTGACTTTGATTTGCAGTGCAGAATTGATCGCCGACGAATTTCTTTTGTTTTTAGCTGCCAACTGCAATTCTACTTCAATTTCGCCGCCCGATGGCGTGTACTGCACCGCGTTGCTGACAAGATTGGTAAACAGTCGCGCTAGTTGATCCCAGTCGCCTAAAACTGTAAAGTTATTTTCAGTGTCGGGCGAATCGATTATTTCCAAACAGAGAGAGATTTTTTGGGTAAGGGCGATCGCCATTTGTTCTTCAATTACCTCCATCAACAAAGCATCGAGAGGAACATCAACCCACTGCTGCTGCACGATTCCGCTGTCTTGTCTGGCCAAAAATAGCAAATCGTCAACCAACCGCCCCAAACGGCGCGTCAGGCGTTCGATAACCTGTAGCTGTTGGTGTTGCTGCGGTTCGATGTCCGGTTCTGCCAAGGCTACTTGGACATTTGTTTGAATAGTGGCGATCGGATTTCTGAGTTCGTGGGAAGCATCGGCGGTAAACTGTTTAAGACGACTGTAAGATTCTCTCACAGGTGCGATCGCCAATCCCGACAGCAACCAGCCAATAGCGGCCACACAAATTAAAGTTAAACTCGCGCCCAAAATCAAATCAAAAATTAATTGTCGGATCGGTTTTGTCACTTCAAACCAAGGATGGCTGACTCGCAAATATCCCAAAACTTGGCGGCCGATTTCCACACGCTGCGTAACTTGTCTGAGAGAATAGTTTTGATCCGGCTGCAACTTATTATTAATTATCCAAACCGTTTCGCCCGTGCGGTTAGCGCGAATCGGAACATTCAGCGGTTCCGACAAAGTAGACCACAGCAACTCGCCCGTAGGACTGAACCATTCTAGATCGATGTGGTCGTCTTCTACTGCGTCGCTGCTATCTCGAAAACTCGTTTGAATATTAACTTGCAACTTAGTTTTAGCACCCTTACTCGGGGAAGTTACCGGTTCGATCGCGAGAGTTCGCTCTACTATTTCTACAACGTGATTGAGAGTGTCGTCAATGCGATCGATCAAAGTATTGCGAACGTAGAAATAGAAACCAGTGGCGAATACAAGTAACAATACAGCAGTAACGGCAGTATACCAAATAGCAAGGCGGCGGCGAGTAGTTTGAAACATGGGAAATTTGGTAATTGGTAATTGGTAATTGGGAATTGGGAATTGGTAATTGGGAATTGGGAATTGGGAATTGGTAATTGGGAATTGGGAATTGGGAATTAGTAATTGGGAATTGGTAAATTACCCGCACTCAAAACGGTTCGTAGTCAGGACTTTAGTCCTCGGAAAAATGCGGACTAAAGTCCTCACTACGAACCAATTTTCATTGTTGATACTTCAGATAGATGTGGAGGTAGCTGTCTCTCTGGTAGCGTACAGGCTAAACTTTTTAGGTAAACGCCTGTGAGTAGATTTTTATTCCGATTCGCGATCGGCTTATTAATGGCATTTTTTGGGGCTATCACCTATTTTACCAGCAGCGTACAAAATCCCGTCACTGGAGAGAAACAGCGGGTGCAGCTTTCTCCCCGCCAAGAGGTAGTTTTGGGATTGGAGGCGCGAGACAAAATGGCGGCTCAATACGGCGGGCTTTATCCGGGCCAGAGTATTCAACAATATGTCGATCGAGTAGGAGAACGAGTTGTCAACGGTTCAGAGGCGAAAAAAGCCGGTTATCCGTTTGAATTCCACCTGCTGCGAGACTCCAAAACTGTCAATGCTTTTGCTCTCCCCGGGGGACAAGTTTTCATTACCGCCGGACTGATGCGGCTGCTGAATTCAGAGGCTCAGTTGGCGGCTGTACTGGGGCACGAAAGCGGTCACGTTGTGGGGCGACACGCTGCGGAACACCTTGCAAAACAGCAGTTGGGCAGGTCTTTGGTAACGGCGGTTGGGGTGGCGACTACTGACGATCGCGGTGGCGGACAACAAGCAGCATTAATTGCTCAAGCTGTCAATCAAGTTGTCGGTTTGCGGTACGGTAGAGCAGATGAACTTGAGAGCGATCGGCTCGGTTTTCAGTTTATGACAGAAGCGGGTTACGATCCTAGAGGTATTGTTGAGGTGATGCAAATTCTCGGTTCTGCTAGGAATGGCGAAGCGCCGCCGGAGTTTTTGAGCTCTCACCCGAATCCTGAGAATCGAGTTGAAAAGTTGCAAGCTTTAATCGCGCAAAGTTTCCCTAACGGCGTTCCAGCTAATTTAGTTTCTGGACGCGAAGAGTTTGCTAAGAATGTCTCGGGCGGTTAGCCAGAATTCTAATATATCGAACCGCGAAGACACGTTCGGCGAAGCCGTTCCCGTAGGGTAGGGCGCGAAGCAAGAAAAGAGCGAGAGAATCTTAAAGGGATTCTGAAGTAAAAACCATTCATTAACTATCAACCAATAATTTATAACTATAACTTTCTGCTCTTCCTTCGTGTTCTTCGCGTCTTCGCGGTTCGTTTTTCATGCCCAATCAGTGCAGCCCGGTTAACCGACTAATCAAGTGAGGAAATCCGCTTAGCACTCCGCGCACTTTTGATGGCAAAATATATGAATAAAACAAAATTAACTAAAAGGATGACACTTATCAATGGCAATTAAAGACCAGCCCCAACCCCCTCGTTTTCGCCAAATCAGCAATATCGTGTTATTGCTATCAAGTCTGTTTTTACTGGCAAACATCTTTTTGCCCAATTTGTTAGGGCCACAAATTCCCCAAGTGCCTTACAGTTTGTTCGTCCATCAAGTCCAAGAACAAGATGTAGTCAGAGCTTCGGTAGGTCAAAATGAAATTCGTTACCAACTCAAAGGCGAAGGCGACAAACCAGGACAAGTTTTGTCAACTACGCCAATTTTTGACCTGGAACTGCCTAAACTTTTGCAAGAAAAAGGCGTTGAATTTGCGGCAACTCCGCCTTCTAAAAATGGCTGGATCGGCAGTGTTTTAAGCTGGGTCGTTCCGCCACTGATTTTTGTAGCAATATTTCAATTTTTCATGAACCGGGGCGGTGGTGGGCCACAGGGTGCGCTGTCGATCGGCAAAAGCAAGGCTAAGGTCTACGTAGAAGGCGAATCTGCGAAAATTACTTTTGCTGATGTCGCTGGAGTAGAGGAAGCTAAAACTGAATTAGTCGAAGTTGTTGAGTTCCTGAAAACTCCCGACAGATTCACGGCAATTGGCGCGCGAATTCCGAAGGGCGTGCTGTTAGTCGGGCCGCCGGGAACTGGCAAAACGCTGTTAGCAAAAGCAGTGGCTGGTGAAGCTGGCGTGCCTTTTTTCAGCATCTCCGGTTCGGAGTTTGTGGAACTGTTTGTAGGCGTCGGTTCTGCAAGAGTCCGAGATTTATTCGAGCAGGCTAAGAAACAGGCTCCTTGTATTATTTTCATTGATGAATTGGATGCGATCGGCAAATCTCGCAGCACTAACGCGGCGTTTGGCGGGAATGACGAACGCGAACAAACTCTCAATCAACTATTAACTGAAATGGATGGTTTTGCAGCGGGCAATACTACGGTAATTGTACTCGCTGCAACGAACCGCCCGGAAAGTTTGGATGCTGCTTTGTTGCGCCCCGGCCGTTTCGATCGCCAAGTTTTAGTCGATCGCCCGGACTTATCCGGCCGCGAAGCAATTTTGAACATTCACTCTCAAAAAGTGAAGTTGGGCCCGGATATTGACTTGAAGGCAGTCGCCACTCGTACCCCCGGTTTTTCGGGCGCAGACTTGGCAAATTTGGTCAATGAAGCTGCCTTGCTAGCTGCCCGCAACAAGCGTCTCACTGTAGCGCAAGAAGACTTTTATGAAGCGTTTGAGCGCGTTGTAGCTGGCTTGGAAAAGAAAAGCCGGGTGCTCAACGAAAAAGAGAAAAAGATTGTGGCTTACCACGAAGTCGGGCACGCCATGGTTGGCGCTGTGATGACTGGCGGCGGCGAAGTGGCGAAAATCTCGATCGTCCCGCGCGGTATGGCTGCATTGGGTTACACGTTGCAATTACCGACTGAAGACCGTTTCTTGTTGGATGAATCGGAGTTGCGCGGGCAAATTGCTACACTGCTTGGCGGGCGATCGGCTGAGGAAGTCGTGTTTGGTAGCATCACTACTGGCGCTTCAAACGACTTGCAAAGGGCGACTGATTTAGCGGAACGGATGGTAACAACTTACGGTATGAGTAAGGTTTTGGGGCCTCTGGCTTACGATCGCGCTCAACAATCATTCCTAGGCGATGGCATGGGAAATGCCCGCCGTGCGGTGAGTGCTCAGACTGCTGAGGCGATCGATCAAGAAGTCAAAGAAATTGTCGAAACTGCACATCAGCAAGCTTTGGATATTCTGAAAACTAATCGGGAATTGTTGGAAACAATCACGCAGCAACTGTTGGAAACTGAAGTGGTGGAAGGTGAGGCTTTGCACAAATTACTCGCTGAAGTGAAGTCTTTAGATAAGGCTGCGGCTTGAGTTTAAAAGGGTTTAATCGGACTTACGAATGAGAGTCCAGAAACCGGGTTTTTACCAGAATAATTGGCTGTAGCCGAGAGATTCGGAAAAAACCCGGTTTCTTTATTCGGAGTGCGTAATTCCTGTTAAATTAAACCATTGTAGAGATAATTCAGCTTAAAATTTCCTCTGGATTTATCCCCATTTCTCGCAGTTTTTCAGAAAGGCGATCGGCTTTTTGCTGTGCTTGTTCCATTTGTCTTGACAACTCCACATAAGATAAAAACTTCAGTCCGTCGGGACGATAAATTTCCAAATCTCCCGATGCAGTTTCAAAACGGATCTCCAAACGCGGACTTACCCAACCTTCTATTGATTCAATATAGTTGAGTTCTCCGTCACTTCGCAGCCAACCCATTAACTCATTATCCTCTGGAGCATAGATATAATATTCTTCGACTCCATAATTCTCGTAGAACTTAAACAGCTTAAACATTTCTCCCAGTCGGTTTCCCGGCGAAATGATTTCAAAGACAACTTGCGGCGCAATATTATCTTCAAGCCACTGTTGGTAGGAACCCCTATCACCTTTGGGTCTGCCAAAGACTACCATAGTATCAGGCGCTTGGCGAGTTTTGTTATCTCCTTCGACGGGATACCACAGTAAATCACCTGCTACAAAGACATTTTCGTTGTCTTTGAATAAAGCATCTATTCCGCCTTGAATTTTTACGATTAATTGAAATTGTTTGGTATTGTCAGACATGGGTTTTCCGTCGCTGTCTGGGTAGATGATTTCTGGCAAAGTTTGAGCAGGAATTGTTGCGGTCATGGGATGACTCCATTGCTAGCAGCATCAATTTATATTTTATATCTATTTTATAAGACTTACACATTGGGTACAGAAACCGGGTTTTTACGAGAATACTTTGCTGTAGGCGACAGATTCTGAAAAAACCCGGTTTCTTTGTCGGAGTGCGTAAATCCTGTTAATTTAACCACTGATTAACGCAGATGAGTCCAAATCATCTGCGTTTTTTAGTTGCAAGTTTTTTCTGAGTCCAACGCTACGATCAAATATATTGGTGAACCTGAGGAAATCGCAAAAATTTTAGAATTCTCATCTAATACTAATTCTCAAAAGTCATGCAACAGTAGCCTCTGGGTGAGTCTTCTAGTCTAAACCCTGGATTAGCTTCGTGGGAAAGGTTTACAGATTCCAGGAGTGCGGAAGTCCCTGCACTCCTGAGAGCTGTAAACAATCGGCTGTTACGCTGTAAAATAGGCTACAGAAGAATTGAGCGAGTTACTAGATTCGCTGAGAAAAACTGCTTTTCCCTGAAAACTATTGCTAGCGGTACTCAACCTATGAGAATATTTGGCTAGTAAAGTTAATCGTGATTGAGCTATGACTGTTAAAGTATATAGAACACAGGCTTACGAGACCACCCATGAGAACCGTATATTCGATGACTTGCTAAACGAATTGGAACGGGAATGGGGCGATTCACAAGATTTGATAATTCTGTTAGGAAACTTCTACTGTGAAGGAAGCGAAATTGATGCAGCAATTCTGAAAAAAAACAGCATTACTGTTATCGACTTCAAAGACTACGGGGGAAATATTACTTTTTCAGAAAATGGGCCGTGGCTTGCGGGGGAAGTTCCGGTTAGAGGGGGAAGCAGGCCAAATCCATTTATTCAAGTCAGAGATAACAAATTTGCGCTACTCAACTATTTAAAAAAAATTAGATTCCCGTCAGATAGACAACCAGATTTAGGACATATATCTGGGTTAGTGCTTTTTCACAAACCGATTACCTTTGACGAAAGACAGCTATCACCTAATATTGAAAGGTGGTTTCATGTTGTTGACTTCGCTGGCACCCTACAGCGGTTATCTCAAATCACTAGCCGAGAAATCAATCTTTCTCATCAAGATTTGGCAGACATCGTTCAACATTTTTATATTCCTGAGTATGTCCCTGTAGGGTTGGGTACTAAAGCAATTCCTGACTCTTTATCAGCAGTTGATAATGCTAAAGTTGAGTTACCTAAGTCTCTTGAATCTGTAGTTTCTGGCATTGAGCAATTTTTAGGTTCTTCAAAGAAGATTTTAATCGTGACTGGGATGATGGGAACAGGTTTGCATCTTCTGCAAAAAGCGATAGTTGATGCATCTAGATCCTTAAAGCGAAATTGCTCGGTGCTTGCGCCTAACAGTAAGATTGCATCTGTTTATCCAGTTGAGTCAAAGAGTATTTACTCACATATATTCACAAAAAACTCGAAAGTAGAGAAGGAGCAGCTTGTCTATGGATTGAACAAAAATCAGGAGACTGAGCAACAAGTTTACATCGTCGGTGATGCCCACCTGATATCGGATGCACAGTTTGAAAATGATGTTTTTCGTTACGGTAGTGGACAACTCCTTACAGATTTCTTGGAATATACGGAGATCGAAAAGACGAAAAGACAGGTGATTTTCCTGGGCGATCTGTTCCAGCTAACGAGAGGTAAAACTGATGAATCGGCACTGTGTTACGAGCGCTTGCAGGCTGCGCTCAGTGGTGAGATAGAGCAAATCAATCTTGAGTTTATACTTCCAGGACAAGAGCAAAATTTGTTTGTCAAAAATTGTCAACAAATCGCTCAAAGTATCCATTTTTCTAGATTTAATCAGCTCGCAGCGATCGCCGATGGCTCGAATTGCATCCAAATAGTCGAGCGGTCAAATGAAGAAGAGGTATCGAGAACTGTATTCCTGGAAGATTCCAAATCCACCAAGTTTATAGTTTTCACCAACGAATTGGTTAACCGCATCAACAATCAGGTTAGACAAGAGTTTTTAAATCTAGGTAAAGAACTCGTTGCAGGCGATATCGTACATATCCACAACAGCCCTGTCGAAGTAGATAGACAACAGCTAGAGCAAACTTATATATCAAACAACTCTTTTGCTGAAGTCATAGCAGTTAATCCTAATATTTCACCCTTAACTCAACCGCTCAAAGGACGCGAACAGTCAGTTAGGGTAAATTTTTTGCGGATTCGAGTGCGGTTACTTGAGAGCGGTAAAGAGGTTGAGTTTCTCTGTCTGAGAGATTATTTGTATGCCGAAAAGCCGGAAGTTGACAAGGACACACTTGTAGCTTTACGGGTTGCAGCAATTAGCAAATTTAAACAACAGCAGAAACAGGTAATAGCATCAGAGGAATCGGACACTTCTAGCGAATTAGCAAAGTTTCTACGCAGCGATCCGTACTTGAACGCAGCCCGTCTGAGGTTTGGGTACGCGATTACTCTGCATCGCGCCCAGGGACAGCAGTTTAAGACTGCGATCGCGAATATGGATACCGGCCAGGGAAAAACAAATGTCGCTTATTTTCGATGGGTTTATACCTTGTTTTCGGTAGTCAAAAATCGACTTTTCCTCTTGAATCTTCCCTCGATTACACCATTTTTTAAAGCAACTTGGAATAACAGTCAAGGCAAACTAGATTCAGTTTTTTTTAAGGATATGATTGCATTCGATCCTGATTCAGAATCAGGCAATGCAAATATTTCGGCTTTCCCTATCCTGGAAAAACCTTTAAAAAATCTTTACTTGTATCTCGTGCAAATTCTGACAGTCTATCGAATTAATGTAAATTCATACAAGCATAATAGTTATCAGGAAGTTTATGGTTTTAGCTCAGAAGACGGGAATGCATCGTGTTCTATTCGCTTGCATTACAATGGGAAATTTCAGGTAACGCGAATTGAAAATGTGAAATCTGAACCGATTGAATTCGCAGCTTTAGTTCGCGATGCTATTACATCCAAGCTGCGATTAGGAAACGAATTTCAGCAAACTGTTCACGAGCTAATCAAAGCCAAACTCAACTCACACAAAATAGCCATCTGGGGAATTGAACACCATGATTACCATCAATTTTACTATCTGCAATCAGAAATTGGTACTCTCAAACTGCAAGTTTTCTATGATGGAGATGGTTTTGTGACGCAAGTTTGCCCGATCGCCTACACAAATGTACAAGCCGCAGAATTAGTTCGCCTCGCACTGGAGTTATAGCAAATGTCGAATCTAACTGAAGAAATCACAAATTTGAGAAAATCTGGACGGATAGATGAAGCCTATTCCAGAGGATACGAACTACTTAAACAGCATCCAGATGACAAATTCCTGGCTAGCAGTGTTGGTTGGGTTCTCTATGACAAAGTAAAAAAATTGGTAGAGGTTGCTAATCAATCTCAATCCACAGATACAGAGGAATCTGTCAGCCAACTTAGGCAAATATTGGCGGAATATTACAAACTCAAGCTGACTCGACCGGATTTGCTGTTTAGTCTTTTGCTATCCCAAATTCTGCGATTTCCAAAGCAAATCAAGTTTTTACCAAAGTTTGTAAAATGGGCTGGTGTTGACAGTTTTCGATCGGAAGACTTTCAGAGTTCTACTGGTAATGACGGTAAAGTTTTTGAGTCGCTGGTTGAGAAAACAGCAAGAGAAGTGGCAAAGATTTCTTGTGAATTGACTGTTCAAGATTACCCTGATGCACGAGAATTACAAAATTTTGCAATTAAATTGATAGATGTTACACTCGATCGCGCCAAAGTTCAAAAACCGGAATGGCTGAATTATCGCAAGGCTTTATTACTAAGTCGTTTGGGGAGATCGGCAGAAGCTCAAAAACTGCTGGTTTCTTTTGTAAAGCAGAAGCGTAGCGATTATTGGGCGTGGCACGCATTAGCTAAAGTAGTGGAAACCTCCGATCCTAACCTAGCATTGGCACTTTGTGCAAAAGCATGTTTGACTTGCAGGGATGAAAATTTTGGTGTTGGTGTTTTTGAGGATCTCAGCCGACTCGCAGCAAATAAAGGACAATGGAAAGTGGCTAAATGGGCTGCTGATCGAGCTTTTAATGTTCGCAATAATAACGGATGGAAAATCCCCGAATCGCTACGAAACCTGTTGACTGCTAGTTGGTACGCTGGTACAGGAAATCTCTCTAACGTAGAGGAAGTGTTAGAAAATATAGCTGCTGATGCCGAAAAAGTAATTTGGCAAAATTGCCCGCGATTTCATGCTAACTTTCTGGAGATATTTGCAGCAAAAACTGGAAAAATGATGCTCAAATTTGGTTTTTTTTCTCAGAGTGGATATGAAGAAGTTGTTACCCCCGATCGGGGAATGCTGAACAGTTTAAATCTGGGAGTGGGCGCGCCCGTGAGGGTGACTGTCGATCAAAACGGCGATCGGCTAACGGTGGTTGCGGTTGAGAAACGCGAATCGGGCAAACCCTTTGATAGTATTTCTTCTAAAACAGGTCGTTTTCGCTTGCATCAAAGTGGTTTTGGGTTTGTAGAGGATGTTTATGTTCCTCATGAATTAGCTTCTCAGTTGCAAGACGATCGCACAGTTAATGTTGCCGTTGTCAAAAAGTTTAACAAAAAGAAAAATGAATGGGGTTTGAGTGCGATCGCCGTACTTAATTAGTTATAAACAAACAAAAACCAAGTTGCTTCAAACAACCTGGTTTTTCAATATTCTTGCTGCATTTTCAACCGACTAAATCCCGCTCATGAATGCCATAACCGGAGAATTTTGCTGCTGCTGCGCGATCGTCAAAAGCCGCTGAATTCGCTCTTCGGTAGAGGGGTGAGTCCGGAAAAGCGACTGCAAACCGACCGCCGAAAGAGGATTCACAATCAACAGCGGTGACATCGCCGGATTCCCGTGCATCGGAATTTCACGGCCGACTTTTTCCAACTTTTGCAGCGCGTTGGCTAAGCCGATCGGGTTATTGGTAATTTCCACCGCACCGCTATCGGCTGCAAATTCCCGCGTCCGAGAAATCGCCAATTGAATTAAGGTTGCTGATAGCGGTGCTAAAATGATTAAAAACAGCAAACCAAACGGATTCGGGCCTTGTCTGCTGTCCCGCGTTACCGGGCCGTAAAGCGCTCCAAATGTCAGTATTCGCCCGACAAATGTAATCGCACCGGCGATCGTCCCGGCTACTGCTTGAGTGAGAGTGTCGCGGTTGCGGATGTGCGTTAGTTCGTGCGCTAAAACGCCTTCCAATTCTTCGCGGGAAAGCAGTTTGATGATGCCTTCGGTAACTGCTATTGTGGCGTGTTCCGGGTCTCTTCCCGTGGCGAATGCGTTGGGAGATTGAGTCGGAACTACAAAGATTTTCGGCACGGGAATTTCGGCTTTGGCGCTCAGCGATGCTACAATATCGTAGAGTTCGGGTGCTTCGCTGCGGGCGATCGGGCGGGCGCGGTAAGCCATTAATGCTGCGGTATCGGAGTAGTACCAAGAGCTAAAACTGCTGAAGGCGGCTAATGCTAAACCGATGTAAAGTCCTTGTTCGTTCCCGATTAAATAATAGCTTCCTAAAACGAGAAGGCCGCTGAGAAGCCCTAGTAGAGCTGCTGTCCTGATGTGATTGGTTCCTTGCATGGGGGGTTGAGGGCGATCGCGAATTTTGATATTTTTGAGCTTGTTATTAGATTTTGATAATTTGCGGGCGCGATCGTCTCTATCTGTCGAAGTAAGTTGGGCGGCCAATAGTAGTATTTACCGCCCATCATCTCGCATTCACCTGCGTTGCTCTGCGTACCCTTCAATAAGGCGAAGCGCCTACATCTGCTGTTGAAAAAGCTATGAAGTAGGGTGCCGATATGTCATATTTTTGATGAATAATGGGGGCTTTGTGAGGCGGCGCACCTGACTATTGTGTGGTGCGGCTCTATCAGATGTACAATTTTTTGGGGATTTTTGATGGAGCCGCACCCTACCGGGACTAAAAAAATCCCTGATTCACACTACAGTGAGTTAGCTAAATAAGTTTTTTATTATATGATATAACATCGATTGAATGCTAAAAATTATGAGATTTCAACTATAAAGATTGTGGTCTGGGTCTAGCCAAACAATATAAAAAATATTTTCACTAAAAAATCCATGTACCCTACCGTATTCATTAGCAGATATTTGAAACTGGTAGGGGATATTGACTAGCTCATCTTCGTTGGGAATCCCAAAACCATGAGGCTCAGTTGTATCTTGCCATGCTATGCCATGACAGCGCAGGCTTTTACTCTGATTATTGATGATTTCTTGAGAATTCAATTGTGATAAATCCCGCAGCCTTCTCAATAGAGATGCTAGATATCTAGCATCTCTGTTGGCTAGTGAAAATTTATCTTTGTCATCCTGATAGTACCTGAAAGAAAAACTCACTCCTTCTGGTATTTTTACATCTTGACGCTTGATACTAGATAAGGATTGCTGGCGGCGTATATCTGCCTTTTTAGGTTTCTTCGATGACACGGGTTTTGTAAAAGTCTTTCATTGATTCCTTAGAAATAATAGCATGAGAAGGTTCATCTTTTGGCAAGTTACCTCTCGCCTTAATCCAAGGGTCTTCGCGGCGCACCATCAATTCCAACTCGTAAGCATCGCAAAAAAAATACTCATCGGATAATTCGTCCAAAAACTCTTGTACTTCTTCGGGAAACTCGGGTTTTTCGACTTCTTTGAGAATTGGCTTAAATCCAAATTGTTCTTTGTATTCGTAAAATAAAGTCGGGATGGTCGGCCCGTGCACCCAGGCTTCAAAATCCTCATCAAAAAGCGGTGTGTCTTCAAAGGCTAGATACCATGCTTGGGCGTAGTACAAGAGTTTTTGGAGCTTGTGGTTGCTGAGGTAGGAGCCTACGTCATTGGCAAACCAAATGTAGTAATCTGCTAGTTGGGAGGCTGTTGTTATTGTAGTTATTGTGGTCATATAGTTTGAGTCAATAAGTTTTGGATTCTATGATATCATAATTATCTAGTATATTAAACTAGATTACCCTCTCAAGAGGCGGCAGAGCCGCAGGATATCACATTTCCAGGCTCTGCCTGGAAACGAGATTAATGCACTTATAGCAAAGAAACCGGGTTTTTACCTAATCTATCGACTGCGACGAAAGATATTCGTAAAAAACCCGGTTTCTGACTCACATTTCTAGCACGCAAAGTAGTAGGGTGCGGATACATTGACAATCTTCAAGAAAGAGCGACAATCTAATAGCGACGCACCTGTTCTTTTTAAGAGCTGATGAAAGAAACCCAATACTTGTTTTCTGAACTATTCTGTATGGTTCAGATCCATGAAATTGTCGATCGCATTTAGGGACTTTTCATAACAACACACCCTACAAATACTCACATAGCGCACAAAGAAACCGGGTTTTTACCTAATCTATCGACTGCGACGAAAGATCTTCGTAAAAAACCCGGTTTCTGATTACCCTTCCAGATAAATGTAAATCTTAAACTACTTGCACTTGTTTTTCTGCAAGGGAAGCAATCAGGGCTTTTTGCTGAGCCTGTTGAGCTTCGTCAGCTAAAAACTCGGCTAATTGTTCTTCGATTTCATCCCGCACAATTTGGCGGTATTCCAGGAAATGCTCGTTGTGGGCGCATACTGTTAAATAGTGATCCCAAACGGCAGGATTGCGTTTGATAATGCTGAACAAATGATGCCAGAACTTCCACCGAGTTGAACGCTTGACTCCTTGGCGCCAAACTACGGTTAGCAGCGCTCGCAAGTCGATCCAACTGGGGATTCTTGATGGTATATTTGCTGTAGGTGCACCTAACATCAAGAAGTGGCGGTAGGTGCGGTCTAAGTATTTCTCAGCATCGTACACGTCAGAAAATGCTTGGACATATTCCCTGGCGATGTCTTCTAGCGGCCGCGTGGGAATGAAGTTCATTAATGTAGTCTGATTCAAATTGCCGGATTTGTCGCGCAATCTGCCTTCTTTTGCTAGTCGGTGCGATAATGCAGTGTGCGGTAAAGCTTGCAACATTCCAAAGGTTGTACTGGGAATTGCTGCTGCTTCGGCGAAGTTGACGATGCGTTGGCCTGCGCCCGGTTTTTCGCCGTCGAAGCCGATGATGAATCCGGCCATGACTCGCAAACCTGATTTGGCAATTAATTCGACTGATTCTATCAGGGAGTTGCGAGTATTTTGGAATTTCTTGGTCATTTGCAAGCTTTCTTCGTCGGGAGTTTCAATTCCGAGGAATACTGCGTTGAAATGACATTTCACCATCATGTCCATCAATTCTTGGTCTTGGGCTAAGTCGATGGATGCTTCTGTGTTGAAGTTGAAGGGGAATTTGTGTTCTATTTGCCAGACTTCTAAGTCTTTTAGCAATAGTTTGACACTGCGTTTGTTGCCGATAAAGTTGTCGTCTACCATGAAGACGCCGCGACGCCAACCTAGGTTGTAGAGACAGTCTAATTCTGCTATTAATTGTTGGGGTTCTTTGGTGCGGGGTTTGCGCCCGTAGAGGACGATGATGTCGCAGAATTCGCACTGGAAGGGACAGCCTCGGGAAAATTGAATCGACATTGAGTCGTAGCTGTCTAATTCCAGCAGGTCGAAGCGGGGAACAGGGGTTGTGGTAACATCGGGTTTTACGCCGTCCGATCGATAAATTCCACTTTTTTCACCGCGCGCGATGGCTTCGACGAACATCGGTAGGGTGATTTCGCCTTCGTCGAGAATCAGGTAATCGATGCCGGCTGCTTGGGGCTCTTCGGGTACGGAAGTTGGGTAGGGGCCGCCACAAGCTACGGATTTACCGCGCCGCTTGGCTTCGCGGATGATGTCTAGCAAGTCTTCTTTTTGGACAATCATCGCTGACAGAATAACGAGCTCTGCCCATTCCCATTCTGCTTCGGTGATTTGTCGGATGTTACGATCGACTAACTTGAATTCCCATTCTTGGGGTAGAATGGCTGCTACTGTGACCAAACCCAGCGGTGGAAGCAGCACTTTGCGATCGACTAATTCTAGGATTTTCTCATAAGACCAGAATGTTTTCGGGAACAGGGGGTAAACTAGAAGCACTCGCATAGTATGTTAAACCTCACATCACTAAAAGACTTGCGATCTGGCTGGCGTTTGAGAGTTCGATCGACTCTCAATATTTAATGTTA
This sequence comes from Microcoleus sp. PH2017_24_DOB_U_A, assembly GCF_020738205.1. Taxonomy (NCBI): domain Bacteria; kingdom Bacillati; phylum Cyanobacteriota; class Cyanophyceae; order Oscillatoriales; family Microcoleaceae; genus Microcoleus; species Microcoleus sp. PH2017_24_DOB_U_A. Next base: position 146,114 of record NZ_JAEQCT010000029.1, on the reverse strand, counting down.
AGGCTAAAATTACGATCTTGCCCGCGATCGACTATCTAGAAAGGGGCGACACCCCCTAACACAAAGATAATGGGCGCAATTTTTAGCTTGCAGTTCCCTGTTATAGTTGGCAAATGTTGATATCTTATCGTATCTCACCATTGATTGACGATAATCGCTTCAAAAGTGCCCGAATCAGGCAAAAAAGAATTTGAAATAGTAGAGTTGAATAGGATAAAGAATTAGGGACGGGCTAGAAGCCCATCCCACAAGAAAGATTGTGGGATGGGCTTCTAGCCTGTCCGATTATTGGTGCGGAGTGTACGGACTACTTTGTATTTTTATCTGGAATTCCGCTAGTTCTTAACATATCAGCAACTGTGCCGCAGTAACTCGGCAATCCAATGCTTTCGGGATTGACCAGATTTTGATAGGTAAAATGGCGGTAGCTGATACAAAATCTATCCCAAGCAGCCATCTGAATTCGGAACAACCAAATAAAGAAATCGGCAAGCCAAGGTGACAGAGTAATCCGAAAAAATATTTTTGTATGCAAATACTTGCAAGCTTGTTCGACAACTTCGTTCGCGGTAATCGCCGGATTTCCGAGTACAAAATGTCGCGGTTCTTCGGAATCGGACGGATGTTCGACTAAGTAATTAACTACTGTGGCAATGTCTGCACCGTGGATGAAGTGAAAACTGCCATCTGCTTTCAGCCAGCGAATCAAACCAATCCATTTGGCGACAAGCGGCAAACCGGATGATAGGTGAGAAACTGGTTTTTCGGCATCTCCTCCTAATACTAAGGTTGGGTAAAGTGCGGTAATTGGAGGCACGTTTGTTAACGTTGATAATTGCGTCATGCAATCGTATTTGGAGCGAACATAATCTGTCCCCAGTTCTCCGGCTTCTTTGAGTAAGTTGTTATCTCTACCGAGAATGCTGGCGGTTGAAAAGTATATTACTTGTTGGCAAGTCTGGGGCGAAAGTAGTTGAATGAGGCGCAGAGTTTTGGTGACGTTGACATCAAAAACTTCTTGGGTTCCTCCCCAAGCTGTGGCTGCTAAAATTGCTACGTCTATTGTTTGCAGCAGTTCCGCAAATTGCTCAATATCTTTCATGTCGGCTTGTATGATATTGATGCCCGATCGCGCTTTCCAGTCAAATTTTAGCTTATCGGGGTTGCGAACTAATAGGTAGAGTTCGTGGTTTGTCTGTTGAATCAAGGTTTCGGCCATGTAGTGACCGATACAGCCACTTGCACCCGTTATGAAAATTTTTTTTGTCATTTGCAGAAGGGGAAGGGGGGGAGGTGGGGAGAGAGGGAGAGGGGGAGAGGGGGAGTTATTGGTTTGAATTTGAGGCTTTAGTCGGCCATAGATTTGGGTGACAGTTGAGGTTTGATCCCCCTAAATCCCCCTTAATAAGGGGGACTTTGAGAATACTTGTCCCGTCTTAAAAACCGAGGTTTTGAATGCTCTTGTTCCCCCCTTCTTAAGGGGGGTTAGGGGGGATCTCCGGATTCTATTACCAGGAGTTAAAGGGGATTTTCGGTGGGTGGGGGCGGGTTTATTTCACTTGTTTGTAACTTTTAAGGTTGTTGGTGAACCCGCCCCTACGGGTTTTTGGGGTTTGAATTCCTGTCAAATTTAAGTAGTGGGGGCGGGTTTATTTCACCTGTTTGCAACTTTTAAGGTTGTTGGTGAACCCGCCCCTACGGATTTTGGAGAATGAGGTTTTTGGGGTTTGAATTCCTGTCAAATTTAAGCAGTAACTGCGAGCAATTTGTCGGCTTGTTTCGCGGTTTCAAAGAAGAAACGCACGTTGTCTTCGGGGGTTCCCGGCAATACGCCGTGTCCTAAATTGAGGATGTGTCCCCGATCGCCCGCTTTGCGAATTGTATCAAGAATTCGATCGCGAATAAACGGTTGAGAACCAAACAATACGCCGGGATCGAGATTTCCCTGAACGTTCATGTTGGGGCCCAAACGCTTGCGCGCGTCGGCCATATCAACCGTCCAATCGACGCTGACGATATCTGCGCCGGATGTAGCCATGCGTTCGAGAAGGCCGCCGCTACCTGTGACTAATAGGATTAGCGGTGTGTCGGGATGGGTTTTTTTGACTTGCTCGAATACCTGTTTTTGGTATGGTAGAGCGAAGGTGTCGTAATCCTGCGGGGACAGTTGGCCGGCCCAGGAGTCGAACATTTGCACTACTTGCGCGCCGCAGTCGATTTGATAGCGCACGTAAACTGCGATCGCATCTGCAAATTTCGAGAGCAATTGATGTAGTAAAGTTGGATCGGAAAATGCCATGTTTTTGATGACGGCATAATCCTTAGAACCTTTGCCCTCAACGGCGTAGGCTGCTAAAGTCCAGGGCGCGCCGACAAAACCGAGCACGGTGGATTTGTTGCCAACTTCCGCGCGCAGGGATTTGAGGATTGTTTTGATAAAGGGCAAACTTTCTTCCGGGTTCAGCGGTTGCAGGTTGTCGATTTGCTGCTGAGTGCGGATGGGTGCGTGGATAATCGGGCCTTTACCTTCGGCGATGTCCATGTCGATGCCCAAACCGGGCATGGGGGTGACGATATCGGAAAATAAAATTACGCCGTCGGGTTGAAACGCGCGCCACGGCTGAAGGGAAACTTCGATCGCAACTTCGGGAATTTCGGAACGTTCGCGAAAGGAGGGATACTTTTCTCGCAAATCTCGATAGGCTTTCATGTAGCGACCGGCTTGGCGCATCATCCACACGGGCGGGCGGTCTAGGGTTTCGCCGCGGGCTGCCCGCAACAGCAAGGGAACTTCATTTAATGATGACATCTTAACTTTTCTCGAATTTAGATCTTTTAATGTCTTTGGTAGCTTACCACTGTGCGATCGTCCTTTTCGATCGAAAATTCGGCGATCGGCCCGCAGCAGCTATTGTCTGATGTCTGTATGTGTATTCGGACTGACGCGGGGCTCAGAAACCGGGTTTTTGGCGATAATTCTTCGTCGCAGTCGGCAGATTCGCAAAAAAACCCGGTTTCTTTGGGTTTGATGGGTAAATTCCCTACTATCTATCATTGCGAGGCACTATCTGTCATTGCGAGGAACGTTAGCGAAGCGATCTCTTATGAAAGCAATCTCCGCATCTATTTTTTCAGCGCTTCTGTTTTCTGGACTGAATTAATTCATTAATTGGTAGAGCTTGATTTGCGATCGAACTGTGGTAGTTTGCGAGGGGTCGGGAAAATGGCTGAAAATACGCTGTTTCGTTCTAACCCTCGCAGCATTGCTGGGCAAGGGTTTCAGCGAGTTTTTCTGCGGGGTTGAAGGAGTTTTGACGGATAATTTTGGGAACCCTTGCAAATCTCCCCACTCGCTGGGGAAAATAATTGAATGGAAACTTGACCCAAAAAAATCAATAGGAATATAATTAAATTATACGAACTTAAAGAGTAAATAAAGATGTTTGATTGGATTGTCAAAACCGTAGCTGATGCTTCAGGGGTAACTAGCCAGCTCAAAGTAGCTGAATGGGCAAGATTGAATCAGACTAATGCTTTTGATATGGGCCCCAAAAACTACCAGAGGTGCTTACATGATTTAGGTTTAGGTGGCAAGTATCATGAACTTGAATACAATGAAAACGGAAGCCTTAAATATCAATAGTATCCATTATTTTTGGAACTGAATTAATTGCCTCACAAATTTTAGCTGGTAAGCAGCAACTGATTCACGAATACAAAATTACATCTAAAATACCAAGATTTGTAGGGGCGGGTTCACCCAAATATACAATGAAATCGACGGACTCAAAAACCCGCCCCCACCGATCGCAGAACCAGAAAAACTTGTCCCCAATCAGAGTTGGTTGGTTGGGTTGGGGCAGGTTTATAAATATTGTTGATTTGAGTTACACATCCGGGTGAGCCCGCCCCTACAATTCCTCGGAAAAGATGATTTTTTCGGGCTTATCTAGTTGGGTGGGGGCGGGTTTATAGATATTGTTGATTTGAGTTACAAATCAGGGTGAACCCGCCCTTACAATTCCTCGGAAAAGATGATTTTTTCGGGCTTACCTAGTCACACACACTCCGCCTACAGATACGCGACATTGATCGGGACGATCGAACCTGCTATTATCATTAGATCGATCGAATCTACCATCATCCGCCCTCGCCGAATCTAAATCCCTAGTCCGCGAATTGTAATAATAATCGCCCGCCGGAACAGCCCTAGTCGGTACAGCGCAATAAGTCCCGTCTCTCCCGGTATCGTCAAATCTTACTCTTACCATAGTACGTCTGAGGCGACAGTCGATCGGATTTAAGCCAAAATCATCACGCAAAATCCGTTCTCCATCGTAGCTGCTGCTGTTACGGCCCCTATCGCTTCTGTCATCCCATCTATTATTACTAGCACGTCTGTCGCCGCCATCAATTCCCGCAACTTCCACCGTGTAGCTACCGCCCCTCGCAGCATCTTTCGCTAACACCAAAAGCTTGTAATCGCCACTGCGGGGAATCACATAATTAAAAGAACGGTCTTGGGTAAAAGCGACTTGCTTGTTGTTCCCGTAAAATAGTACCATAACGGGAGTAAAACCGCGACTTCTATCCGTATCTAAAAACACTTGAATGTTATCGCCTTCCCGCGCAGTGAAAGTATATTCTTGACCGCGCAATTCTTCCGTCGGAGTTCCGGGCGTCCACATATTTCGGAAACGGTAAATCGGGGAAGTGCGGCGGATTACTCCATCTATGCGATCGTTATTTTGTATCGATTCGGCAACCGCACTTGACGGAATCGCCGTAAGTGCCAATCCGGTAACTAGGACTGCGGCAGCAATACTGTTTAACAAGTTGTGTGCTTTCATATCAACCTCTCAAAAGTTTTAAAATCTTTTTGCCTTGTTGGCGCCGACATTTGCATACACACTCTATTTTAAATCTAATTTATGCCAACCGTGTTAACCTCACCCAACTGGACTATTTAGGAATTATCGTAGGGTGCGTCAGGGCTGAGTGTTTTAATCACAGACTAATTATTTTTCCCCTGACGCACCCTACCAACTAATAATTTCTCCCTGACGCACTCTACCAACTGACTACCAACTGTACGGTGCGTCAGGGCTGAGTGTTTTAATCACAGACTAATAATTTCTCCCTGACGCACCCTACCAACTTACAGACGTTGATGCCGCATCTAAAGTTGCGATGTATCCCCACAAATCAGCAATCCCGATTCAGCATCGAGACTCGCCTCAATTCCCATCGGTAAAGCAGCGTTAACCCCTTCATGGCCAAACGGTAAATCCGAGACAATGGGAATATTTAAGTCAAAGAGCCGATCGCGCAAAACCTCTTCTATAGTAAAACTAGGACTATCCGGGCCAACCTCGCAGCGACTAAACCGTCCCAAAGCAATCCCCCGCACCCCCGCAAAAGCCCCCGCCATCCGCCACTGAGTCAACATCCGATCGACCCTGTAAGGAGCCTCCGAAACATCCTCAAATGCGAGAATAGCACCAGTCAAATCCGGTTGATAAGGGGTGGAGAGCAAATGAGTAGCCACCGTCAGATTCGCCGGAAACAACCGCCCAGAAGCCTTTCCACCAGCCCATCCCTTACCTTGCAAAGATTGTAACGGACGGCCTTCTACGCAGTCAAAAAGTCGATCGACAGACCAATCCGGTTCCGCGCCCAAAGTCGTCAGCAGCGGCCCATGAACGCCCCAAATCCCCAATTTGTCGTCATTCCACAGCAAAGCCGTAATATCGGAAAAGCCGATCAACCATTTCGGCGCATGGGAATCGGGAGTAGGAAACCCGGAATTAGCCCGATCGCCCACCTTACCTTTTTCCAAAAGTCGAGTGCTGCCGAAACCGCCTCGAACACACAGAATACCGCGACAATCCGGGTCACTGAGGGCATCTGCGAGCTGTCGGACGCGGTTTTCGTCGGAACCGGCCAAGTAGCCAGCGCGATCGGCAAAACCCGGTGTTAATTCAACTCGATAGCCGCGGGATTTCCAAATTTCCAAACCGCGTTCAAAATTAGTCAATTCTCGCAGCGCGCCGCTAGGTGCGATCGCCCGCAGCAAATCTCCCGGTTGCAGCTGCGCTTCAGCGCTCAAAGGTACGTAGTTGCGCTTCAGCGCTCAAAGGTACGTAGTTGCGCTTCAGCGCTCAAAGGTACGTAGTTGCGCTTCAGCGCTCTTTTCGTAAATATAGTAATCCTATCTAAGTTTCAAGGTACGACTACCTCTCGTCTTGCTAAACTCATTTTATAGCAAGGATTTGATAATTTCCCGAGCTTGAAAATGATTTAGGATTGCTCTTTCCGTATATAATACTAAGAGCGCTGAAGCGCAACTACGTACCTAATTCCGAATTCGATTCGGCGGAATTCCACCTTTCATACCTACGGCAAAGTCAGAATTTCCACCCCAGAATCAGTCACAGCCAGAGTGTGTTCAAACTGAGCCGAAAGCTTTTTATCCTTAGTGATAGCAGTCCAACCATCCGCCAAAATTTCCACATCCCAAGTACCCTCATTAATCATCGGCTCGATCGTAAAAACCATACCTTGTCTGAGCTTCTTTCCCGTCCCCCGCTTACCGTAATGCAAAATTTCCGGTTCCGTGTGAAAAACGCGATGCACGCCGTGTCCCGCAAAATTTCGCACCACCGAAAAACCCTGCGCTTCAGCATATTCTTGAATCGCCGCACCGATATCACCGGTACGAGCACCAGGCTTAACTTCCGCAATTCCTCTTCTGAGACATTCCTCAGTTACTTCAACTAACCTTTTAGCTACAGGTGAAGGTTCCCCAACAAAAAAAGTTTTAGAAGTATCGCCGTGATAGCCATCAACTAAAGGCGTTACATCAATGTTAATAATGTCACCTTTTCTGAGAATTTGTTTTGCATTCGGGATGCCGTGACAGACAACTTCATTGACACTAGCACACAGAGATTTCGGAAATCCTTTATAACCTAACGGAGCACTTTTTGCACCGTGGGCTAAAGTCCAGCGTTCCGCTTCGTCGTTAATTGCCAGAGTGCTGACACCCGGTTTAATCATTGGTTCGAGATGCAGAAGAAGCTGAGCTGCTAAGCTGCCAGCTTGACGCATTTTTTCGATTTCTCTGCTCGATAAAAGCACTAAACGTTCAGTTGCCATAGTTATTTTTGTGGTCTTTTGTTGTGGTCAATTAAGAGTTTATTTAACTCAATTTTACAATAGACTTGAACCAGCGTTCAAAAAGATCGCCCGCGGCTCCTAAATTGTATTCTACCTCTGCTTGTCGCCGGCAAGCACTGCGGTCAATTTTGTCTAAACGGTCGATCGCACTTACCAAGCCATTTACACTATCAGGTTCCACTAAAAAGCCCGTCAGCCCGTCTCGCACAATTTCCGCCGGCCCCCCGCGCTCGTAAGCAATCACAGGCACACCGCACGCTAAAGCCTCGATCGCCACATTTCCGAAAGCTTCCACCCAGCGCGGCGTCATCAACAATGCTCGGCACTGGCGGACTTGTTCTTGCATTTTGGTTGTTGTCAGAAACCCTAAATATTCTACCGGAGCATCCGGGTAATCTGTACAAATTTTGTGCCAATAATCCTCATCTTGCATTTTGCCCATAATTTTTAGGGGAATGCCTGTAATTTTTGCAGCCGCCACAGCATCTTCTAAGCCTTTTTCCGGGGCAATGCGGCCCAGCCAAGCTAATTTTGGTTCCGGTTGGCTGCAAAAGTCGTACAGCGATAAATCGATGCCGCCGTTTCCCACCAACTCGCACTCGCTAGCAAAGGCAAAGGTTTGGGCTTGGGTAAGGGTGCAAACTCCCAGCGTACCGGGAAATTTGACGGCGATTTGTCCGGCGATGCGATCGAACGATCGCGACATGGAGCCCATACTGATAAAATGTGCGATCGGAGTGTTAAAAAATGGCGTCAAATAAAAAGGCAACCAATCGTAGGCAAAATTAACAATCAGATCCCAATCATCCTGAACTTGGCGAGCGTATTCCCACATATTTGCCAGCACAGAATCGGCAGGCATCACAATCGGATCGTGGTAATCTTGTGTTTGGGCAGTTACTTGCAAATCCCCCGCGATTTCGATGACTGGAATTGATTCTAAGACTGAACCTGCCGGCGCTACAACTGTTATTTTATGACCTCGACGCTGCAATTCTTTAGCAATGTTGAAGACTGTAAGTTCGACTCCGCCGCCCAACCCCGAACCGAGTTGACCTACAGAAGTTGATAGGAACAATAATTTTAAAGAGTTATTAGTCATTAGTTATTAGTTATTGGTTATTAGTTATTAGTTATTAGTTATTGGTTATTAGTTATTAGTTATTAGTTATTAGTTATTGGTTATTGCTTATTAGTTATTAGTCACTTACTTGAGAATATTCTCAACAATCATAAGATCGATCTTTACCCGAAGATGATATGGCCTTTCTCAAAAAAAGTGAGGTATGCCCTATGCCCTATGCCCTATGCCCTATACCCATGAGTACCTCTCTCTATTTTCTCCCTCTGTGTCCTCTGCGCCCTCTGCGGTTTAATCATTCTGGTACAGCCGGATTTGATCTTACACATCCGGGAGAATCAACAACTTTCCCTAACACTCTTGCACAACAATTGTTAGGTTACATTATTTGGGAAAAATTGTATAGCATTTATCAGAAAGATGAGGTATGACTGACTGCTTATATAACCGCTTAAACGAAGAGGGCTGAAGCCCAAACGAAGAGGGCTGAAGCCCAACAACGTACCTCACCTATCTGAGAAGGGCTATATTACCCAGTCCAAAAGTATTAAGTAAAAAAGACTTACCTATGGCGAATTATTCCCGGTTGCTCTTAAAAATTTCAGGTTTAGTAACGAGAAATACAGGAATCAACCAGGAATCAGCCGCGCGCCAGTCGCAAACTAGCGTTTGATGAACTGTTCTAATTTGTGAGCTATCTTCTCTATAATTCCCTCCGAAGTATGTGTCGCCGATGATTCTGCTTCAATACGCTTGACTGCATCTTCTGGAAGATTCAGCAACTGCACTAATTTTTGATAAGCTGCGGCTTCGTCAGAGTTAATGTTTGGTTCGTCGGGAGTGCGAGAACTAGATGCAATCACTTCATAGCCGAGTTGCAAGACTAATTCTTTTTCCTCTTGAGTTTCTAGTTGGTGAATCAACTCATCAAGGGGAATATTTTGCATGATGTAATCCCGCAGTTCCTGTTGCATTTGTTGGGCGTCGTCATCTGCGGCAAACAAACGACAAAAGCGATCGAGCATTAAATTAACTTCTTCTGTTGCGAGTTCGCCATCAGCCCAGGCCATAGAGGAAACGATTCGCAGCAGGTTCATCTGGCGAGGCGTAATTGATGGAGGAGGTGGGGTTTGCATAATTAAAATTGGTGATTGCTAATGGGTTATTTGTTATGAGTTATTTGTTACTGGTTATTGCTGATTTTTTATGTCATATCCGGTGAGACAACCATCATAAAAGTCTTTTTTAGTAAGGACTTGAGTCCTTCCCGATTGGCCTATAGTTTTGCAGTGAGGACGAGCGCTCTCAGTACAAAATTTATGATAGGTAATTAACCGGACACAATCTTATTGGTTATTAAAACTAACAAATAACAACCAACAAGTAACAAGTAACAAATAACAACTAACTACTAACAATGATGTCACAAATTCGACAGAGGAACACCCAGCCATCCAGTAAAGTTTTGTTTCTGAATAGTGCTTGGCCGATCGACTGGTACGATCGAATAACGGCCGGGGCGCGGCTGGGCGAGAGTAACAGAACAAGTCCGCAGTTCGTCTTGATGAAAAACTGTCACTTCTACCGTGTCCCCCGGCTGATAGTCTTTCAGCCTCTCTGCCACTTGTTCGGCATTTACTCGAAAACCTGCGATCGCCAGCAACTCGTCTCCAGCGTCAATTCCGGCCAATTGTGCCGGAGATCCTGCTTCGACAAATTTAACCATTTGCCGCCCGTTTTCCGCTCCCAACGTCCAACCCATCCGAGGCGTTTGCTCGCTTTCATCTACCCAAATTTGTAGCCCGAAAGGTTCCAGATATTCGTTATAAGGCAACTCTTCTGTGCCGTCTACATAGCGCGCAAAAAAGTCACTCAAATCCATGCCGGCTACAGACTCGATCGCACTTTGCAACTCTTCGGGAGTAAAGCCTATTTCTGCCGTCCGCGAGCGAGCATTTAACTTACCATTTGATGTCAGATACGCAGGCTTTGCCTCTGTTCCCGACTTCTGGTCAAAATCTTCATTTTCAGGAGAACAACCGCCAAACTGCTGCCACATCAAACGCATCACATCGTCGAGCGATCGCGCGTTGCCGTGTTTAGCTCGAATCAACAAATCCAGCAGAAACGAAACTAATTCCCCTTTCAAATAATAGGAAATCTGCGAATTATCGCTATTAGCATCCCTCCGATAAAGTTTAATCCAAGCATCCCAACTCGACTCGCTCGCAGGCTGCACGTTCCGCCCCGGAGTCGTCTGCAAGCGAGTGATTTCTTTGGCAAGATTTTGGAAATAACCTTTCACGCCATAGAGACCCGCTCGAAAAGGAATTAGCAAATCGTAATAACTGGTCGTGCCTTCAGAGAACCATAAAGAAGGAGTATAATTCTCTTGTTCGTAGTCAAATATTTCGAGAGCTTTCGGTCGAATGCGCTTGACATTCCAGAGGTGAAAAAACTCGTGAGCCACCAATTGAATGAACCGTTCGTACTTGTCCTTGTTCCGAAAACCAAAACGCGAATAGTTAAGAGTGCAACTATCCTTGTGTTCCAATCCGCCAAAACCAGAGCCAGACAAATGCAACAAAAACACATAGCGGTCGTAAGGCAAACCGCCGAACATTTCTGCTTCTACCTCAATGACTTTCTTGATATCTTGAATTGCCCGTTCTGGTTCTAAATTGCCTTGTCCCCAAACTACAAGCTGATGGGGTTTTCCCATCACTTCAAAATCGTAGGACTCGTGACAGCCAATCTCAAAAGGACTATCGACAAGGGTGTCAAAATCCGCAGCAGCGAAAGTAAAATCTTCCCCAGAAACAGGCGGCAAAGTAGTAACTGTGCGCCATTCCGGCTGCGGTGGCACCACTGTCACCGTATAGCAGTTGCGCTCAAAACCGGGCAAGAAAAAGCACAGAGCCGCTGGATTAAAATAACCGTGAGTCGAGTCTAAATGATTGGTTCGTACTGTCAGTTCGTTGGCAAAAATCCGGTAGCAAACCGTGACATCTGACACTGAATTTGTCTCGATTTGCCAGTGATTTTTGCTAATCTTGCGCCAAAGTAAAGCTCGATCGCCTCCTAGCGATCGAAAATCTTGCAGGTGGCGGGCGTACTCTCGAACCAAGTAAGAACCGGGAGTCCAGACAGGCATTTTTAAATCCAGCACCGGCTCCGACCAACCCTGCACGCGCAAAGTCACTTCAAACAGGTGGGATTCAGGATTGGGCATCGCCACCGAATAGTGAATGGTCGGTGCTGTTAGTTGTCCGATCGCGCGATCGGCAGCGGACGAGGTATCCTCATAAGTGACATCGGTCATTGACTTGCCAAATTCATCAAGTGCTTGAGGTTGATCAAATGGATAGTTTGGTGCTCTGGATCGATTTTGATCCAGCCTTTACTATCTAGTTTTTCCATAATTTTGCTGGTTTCATCTAGGGCGATACCTGTCACGTCAGCTAAATCTTCATAAGGGATATTGAAGATATCTCTGCCCTCAGCAGTTTTCTGACCGTAGTTTTCTCCCAGCTCAACTAAAGTATTTGCTAGTTTAACCGCTGGCTGGCGGTTCTGGAGTTGAGAGCGGAGATTGGTTTGGCGCAGGCGCCGCACCATCAGTTGCAGCATCCGGTGATGCAATTGCGGATCTTTAAACAGGGTTTGGATAAATCGCTGAGCCGTGACACTGATCAGCCGCACGGGCGATAGAGCAAGTACGTCATTCGATCGGGGAGATTCATCAAGAATGGCCATTTCGCCGAAGAAAGCTCCCCGTCCTAAAATAGCCATTGATACAGCTCGATCGTTTGACAGGCGGCGGACTTTGACCCAGCCCGACACAACAAAATAAATTGCGTTACCCCAAGAATCCTCCATCACCACAGCTCGGCCTGGGGGATACTCATGCTTAACGGCATTGGATAGCAGCCCTCCCAAGGTTTCTGGGTTAGCACCCTTAAATAGAGGGAACAGCTCACTGAAAGCTTCTGTCTTCATGCAAACTCGCGGAGGTGGGAAATTAGATTAGGCGACACCCAATAGCTAGGGAACGATCGCTGTTTGAGAAAACAAACAATCTGTTGCTGCTACATAAGATTGACACAAAGCGAACGAGACGCAAATCTCAGACACAGGCGAAACTTACTTCGTCTCATAGCTCCTTTGACATACCTCCTCTTCCTGAATGAGAGAGGATTCCTTAACGCTTCACAGACTAATGCTTGCAAGAAGCAAGTCTCACTCAGTCTCCACGTTCGTTTTAAGTCTCCCAATGCCCTAGGTTGACTTTTTGTTTTCCTCACAAGTCAAATGCTTGTATGCCTTCAGGGTTGGAGTCAACCATTGCCCCTCTAGCTGTCTAGGTGCGCTCTCACCGTAGCTGTTTCAACGTGTCTTGAGCCTGTAGACATTTCAATTTTAATGCAAAGCTGTCCTAGAACTATGGGGTTTAAAACCCAATTCTCCAATCAGGGTACAGGGGCCCGCTTCACCTAAAATTATGGGCAGATTTTTCAATCTTAAACGGGTTTACAGGCGTCCCACTGCCTGTTGAACTTTCCCCAACAGAGCTTCTATATAATCCGGCCAGCCGATCGCGATCGACTGCGTGTGGGCCAGAGACTCCGGCTCTATGGCGTCTGCCGTCCACCTCAGCGGTTGACCTTGCAAGTCGCAACAGACCAATCCGGCTGCCTTTGCTAGGGCCAGAGGGCCGGCGGTATCCCACACTTTAACTCTACCGTTGAAATACAGGTACAAACCGGCTCGACCTTGTATGATTTCCATAACTTTTAAGCCAAAGCTTCCCAGCGAGTAAAATTCTACTCCTGGGATGCTTTGGGCGATCGCCCCGGCATAGTTTTTCTGGTCTCTGTCGCCGAGAATAATTTTACAATTGAACGGTGTCGGAGCGGGGGGTTTGCAAAGGCCGATCGGCTGCGGCGAAGAGGTTCCTACAGTTTGGAACAATCCCCAATCTTTGCCGCCAAAATACATTTGGTCAAAAGCCGGGGCGTAGATCCAGCCGGCCACCGGTTCCCCCTCCAACAACAGCCCCACCATCACAGCATAGTGCTGTTTTCCCTGAATAAATCCCTCCGTCCCGTCCAGGGGATCGATGCACCAGAGGCGCTGGTAATTTGCCTGGTAAGCTGCTCTGGAGGACGTGTTTTCCTCCGTGATCCTGCCATCTTCAGGAAACAAAGCGCTAAATGCTGCTGATAGTTTTCCGTCTAAGTAGCGATCGATACTCGTCACGTAGTCATCTGGGCCTTTCTCGGAAACTTCAAAAGGTTCCGCTGCAAGCTTGTGGGCTTCTTGACCGCACTCTCGGATGATGTAGCGAATTTTTTTGTCTTGCTCTGGAGAAATATACATCAGGTTAAACATAAATGCTTCAGCTAACTTCAGCATAAAAGCTTAAGTCATTGGAATCGAGCGATCGACCCCTGTGACTATTTTTGACTCTTACAAGATTGGCGCCCGGGTGTCAGCCCTAGGCGCAAAAATTAATTTGACGCACTACTTATGGCGATCAGATGCTCTTCGGCGCACCCTACTCATATCGTTTCCGGTTGCATGGGTATTATTCAAATTTCCCAACAGTCAACAATCAATAATCTATCGTTTCCGGTTGCATTGATATTGTTAAAATTTCCAAACTGTCAACTGTCAACTGTCAACTGTCAACTGTCAACTGTCAAGACTCCCGTCCCGAAACCCACTTATCGCGCCATTTCACAGTCCCTTCCGAAGCCAAAACCCAGCGCCGACAAACCAAATTTTCTCGCAGCGGCGACCTTCCTTCCCGCAGCAGCGCATACTTATAAGAAATCAACTTCCCCGCACTTTCATTAAAAGGAATTTCCCCAAACCAAGTATTAGTATTGATATACTCCAGCGGGTAAGCCTTACTAATATCCCAATTCCCCAATTCAGGACAATCTCCAACCACCACAATTCTTTCCCCAGGCTGACTTTTAACACTGTTAAGCTGAGCCCGCACAATAGTTTTCCCCTTAACTCGCTCTCCCACGCGGCTAAAAATCATTACTTCGCGATCGCCCAACTCCAAATTATACAGCATCCCGTCTTTAACTTCAAACTTGCGGCGCGATAAAACCTCCGTATGCTCTCCATCCGGCAACTCCGTATCAACCGCTTCAACAGTCACAGAATCGCCCCGATTCATCGCCACAAACACCACAGAATCGCGATAGCGGCGGACGTAACAATAAACATCAGCAGTTAGATATTTTTGCCACTGACTCCCCATCGAAATAGCAGGATTCAGCCGCCGCAACCCAGACAGCAACCGCACATCGCGGTAAATCGGCGAATCAGTATCCCACTTTTCCATCATCGGGCGGTTGTAAGGGTCATTTCCCCCTTCTGTATCATCGTGCAGGTACTGTTCAGTACCGTAATAAAGGCACGGAATGCCACGACTTGTCATGATTAAATTTATCGCCAACCGGAGCATTTGTCGATCGGCATTCAACGACTGAAACCGCGGCATATCGTGGTTGTCAATAAAAGTAATCAACTCCGTCGCCCCGTAATAGCGGTGATCCAAATTCAGCACATCCTGAATTAACTGAAATCCGGCTTCCGCACCCTGTCCCAATACTTCTCGAATTGCCACGCACAGCCCAAAATCTAAAATAGTCATCCCCGACTCATTGACAAATTCCACAGAAAGGTCATTTCTAGGATCGCTGTAAATCCATTCCCCAAAGATGAAAACATCAGGTCTATGTGTCAAAATATCCGCAGTAAACTCTTGCCAAAACCAGATCGGCATATGCTTAACTGTATCAACCCGCAAAGCATCAACACCTCTATCTAGCCACTGTTTAATTGCTGACTTAATGTAACTGCGATAGGCAATATTGTTTTCATTGAAAGTAGCCAAGCCAGACAGTTCGCAGTTTTGAACTTGCCATTCATCTTCCCAATTTTGGACTTCTCCATAATGGTGATACCAGTTATCTTTGTCATCGTTAAAGTCAGCTATTTTGACACCATCATCGTAAAGCTCCCCTTTTTTTCCACTAAAATCTGGGTTGCTGTGATTGCAGACAATATCGAGTACAAGTTTCATTTTTCGCTGGTGCAACTCGTATACTAACTTGTCAAATACGGTATCTTTGGTTTCTTGTGTTTGGTTGACAGAAGGATTATCACCTTTGGCAATAAACCGGGGATTTAGTCGCTTAAAATCTTTTGTCCAATAGCCATGAATCGCAGCTTGTTCGACAAATAATGCTTCTACTTGCTCAAAAAGCGGAGTCAGCCAAACTGCTGTAACACCCATATCTTTTAAGTAGTCGAGTTTGTCGATAACTCCCTGCAAGTCGCCGCCCCAATATTTGCCCCAATCTTTGCCTTCTGGATCGTAAAGTTCTGGGTTTGGGCCTTCGTTATTTGCGGGGTCGCCGTCGTGGAAGCGATCGACTACAATGAAATAAATTGTTTCTTGGCGGAATTCAATATCTCTGGTGTACAGGAATTCTAAATCGAGTTCGGTTTCTGGCTTAACTTCTTCTACCAGAGAGTCAATTTTTTCTTCAGATTGGGTAGTTTCGTATTGAGATGAAGTTTGATTGGGAGTGACTGGTGTCATGAGATTTATTTTTTATACTGTAAGATTGGTCAGCTATTGGGAGTGAGAGTCGGAGATAGCTTTTCCCTCTGCCTGACTTTTACAGCATAATACGTAATTTACTCGTTTAATAAAATCTTCCTCTAGACAGATGGCAGAGTCGTCTATAGGTTCATAGTGATGACTTCAGTCCTCTCTCGTTGGATGAGGACTGAAGTCCTCACTACAAACCAATTTGATGTAGTTTGTAGTGAGGACTTCAGTCCTTCCTTCCTATTCCTCCCGCAAATTTTCGATATCTTCTACACTCAAACCAGTAGTTTGACTAATAGTTTGATTGTCAAGCACATTGAGAAGTTGCCTAGCAATTTCCAGAGCCTTTTCTCTCATTCCTAGCGCGAGTCCTTCTTCTCTGCCTTCTTCTCTGCCTTCTTCTCGCCCTTGTGCGAGTCCTTCTTCTCTGCCTTCTTGAATTCCCTTTCGCAAGATTCCCTGCTGATCCATAATATACCTCTCGCGATCTTCTAAATCTTTCAACTCTTCAGGATTCAAGTTAGTTTCATTAGCAATCGCAAAAGCTTGTTGTATTTCCGAGACATTTTCCATTGTTGACGGTACTACTTCCAAACTGGGGGCATTTTTCATAAAATAAACCCACTTGTCAGTCAAAGTTTCCAACTGATCCAATTGTTTGTTGAATTTCGGCAATTCAATAAATATCATTTCCATCCCTGGATCTGGATACTCAAATAAACGCTTTTTCTCCTTGAACACAAAGTGAGAAATTACTTCTCGGTCGTTTTCAAACATTTCAAAATCTGTAATGGTCAAAGCAATTACAGGTTTTAAGTTAAAGTAACCTTCACCGCGAATCAGTTGAGTAGAGTAAGTTTTTGCAGCATTATAAATCACCCGCTTCGCAAAAGATGCCACATTTAAAACTTGCATTTCGATAATTACAGTTTGACCTAATGCAAGCTTTGCTTTGACATCCAGGTAAGACTCTTTAAGATATGAGACTCTTGATGGTAAATACGGATCGATAATTTCTAAATCGGTGATGGTGGGATGGCCTTTGTAAATTAGGGCATTGAGAAAGCTGATCAATATTGGTTTGCTTTCCTTGCCACCGAATATTTTTTTGAAGGCGAAATCGGTTTTGGGGTTAATGAATCTCATGGTGATTTTTCTCTATTTCTTAAGAATTGAACGAGTCAATCTATCGAGCAATGACAATCAAAATATTTTAAAATTTGCTGGCGGCTGTGGGTATAGCTATATTTTACTATATGGCGATCGCCCAATCGAGCACAGTTCACAAGCTTAACATTAAATAGGACGATCGCCCTTTCGCTCGGATCAGCAACCAGAGCGCCCGCCCCAAGTCAACTCCAAGCCTAACTAACAGAAGCCACCTCCTCAACTCCCGCCTCAGAATGCTCCACCCGAAACACATTTGCGTTCAGATTAGCAACAATTTGTTTCCCCTGTTGCGTCAATTCTAAATAGCCGATCGCATCCTTGACATACCGATAAACCACATTCCAATAAAACTTAGGATACCCCTCCCGCAAATCCGCCGGATTGCGATACTTCAACACCTGATTTTGACCAGTCTCCTCAAATTCATAAAACAGCGCAGTCACCTTTTGCAAATATCGCGGATCGCTCAACTGACCAATTAAATCCGCCGCCCGCACCAAACCCGGATAATTCACAGTATCTTGATAGTCTTCATCCCGAGGAACCGGGAAACGAGTTAACTCAATATTCTGCTTAACCAGGTTGGCATCAATCAGTCTGTGACCCCCAAAGCGTTCCTCAACAAACATCTTTCCCCGATCGACATGATAAGGGGTCAAACTCGCATCAGTCGCCCCTCTCGGTAGCGTTAAATTCGTGTCACCTATTCCCGTCGCATACACTCCTAAATCTGTTCTATCTTGCCGACAAACACCCTTGACATACCCGATATCGTGACACAGCAAAGCAATGTGGAAATGCAGCCAATGTTCGCAGGAAACACCGCCCTCGCGGATGTGCTTCCCGCGCAGAATCTCTTGTCCCACCAATGTCACTAAAATAGTGTGTTCCACATTGTGGTAAAGAGCATCGCTATTAGCAATATTTTCCAAAGCCATATCGGCTACCCAAGCAATAATTTCGCCATAGTCAGATTTGAAGCCACCGTAGGTGTGCCGGTAGCCTTCAATTAGCCGATTTACAAAATCGTTAATTAGCAGTTCTGTTGCGTTAAACATATTCACTTCCATTAGGCAAAGTAATTTGTTAAATTATTGTTATATCTGTTGTTTTCGCTGCTACGGTTTGATATTATTGTTGACTTGACCGTAATGATGGAAGCCCGCTGTAATTTAAAAGCATCCAAAGCATCCACTGATATTAACGATTGTGGTCTAAATTGGCGATCGAACAATTGGCATAGTGCTGCACCCATAAATAATTGATAAGCTCTACAGCATTTAAATTGTATATTTCAATGCCTAATTAAAACGCCTCAAATGCTCTCCCCCTGTTTACCCGAAGAGCGAAGCTGTTATAGGTCTCTCCCCCTCTCCATCGACTATCATAGACAATCTAGATGCACTACGGTCGATCGATCGGCGATCGAGGTATGAAACCCCTCAATCAGCAGTACGGCGTTACATCTTCCCCGGATACATCAGCCAAAAACGACAGCGAGCGAAAACGCAACCCCACTAATTCTTCATATACAGGATTTAGCTTGCACATCGGGGGTATGTGGAAAAAATGGTGTCCGAATAACTGGATATTTCTCTCAAAAGGACACCGTGCGGGTATAACTTGGCACAACCACTTAGCTATTTGCCGATCGCCCACTGCAATGCTATCAAACCAGTGTCGCACTGGTTGAACGAGGATCTGGCCAAAACTTAAGTATCGGCACTGATTTTTAGGTAAAATACTTGTAGTCGAGTTCATGATTTTCCTCAGTAATCCGGATTAACAAAAAGTTATAAATCACCCTGATTACATCATCAACCAAACCCACCGTTATCCCAGTGACGTGAATAATTATTTCCTGTGACACTCGCGGCCCAAAAATGTGATATATAAAGTTCATAGTTGTGATAGTAAGTCCGCAAAAATGTGAGACAGATCACCGCCTTTACCCGCTAAATCCTGTATCCTTAGAGGTATATAAAAAAATTACATAAGTGGTAACTGCCGGCCTCTACTTTACTGTACTTACCTGCCATATATTACCCGGTCAATTAACTAATACAAGGTTTCAGGCAATGATTAAACAAAAATATAAATATGCCGACCTTTCTCAACGTCCCCACACAGATACCGTGCTGGAAAAACTCCCTGTAGAAGTTAAGGAGTGGGCAGAAAGCTTGCCTTGGAACCAGCGACGCTACGTTTTGTCCCTCTCCTACATATTGTGTGCATCTACTCCCGATTTTCAAGCCAAATTTTTAGATGAGTACACAGCCGACGGCTTAGTCTCAAAAATGTTTGAAGATGTAGATACTCTACACCGAGTTAAAGAGTATTTAATCAGATTCCGAGTCAAAAAAGAATTAAACGAATCTGATTTAAGAAGCTACATCAAACAATTTTATATCCACTCATCTCAACAAGCGCTCCGGGAAACAGACCAATATTTAGAATCTGCACTGCGTTTCGTATTGAGTACAGAAGAACGGAATAATGTTTTTAACTACATTTTGGGTTTTGAATTTATTAAAATTGTGTTTCAAATGAGTTGGTTGCAACACGAAAGATTAGCCAGACTTCAAAAAAATCAGTCGCAGTTTATTGAAAGCTATATCAAGCCAATTCAACACGCACACAAAATTAATGCCATAATTGTACCGAAAGATGAGAGAATCTTTTTTGCTAGACGCGCTTATTACGTTCAACAGCCTAACATTTCTTACACAAAACTTATCGAGTTAGTCATGGCTACTTTTACTACAGAAATGGTGACTCACTGCGGATTTTCGATCAGCCGCCACTCTCAAGCTATGCGCTTTGACTGCGATTACATTTACGATCCCCAACCAGAAGAAGCAAGATTTCCTACTGACTTGCAATTTATGAATTGACTCTACGCAGTAAAGTGTATGCTCCGCGTAAACCCTAGGTTGCTTTTTCTCTTTACTTTTAGTTTCGCGTTGCGCCCAGGATAGTTTTTGGAGCATCGGACTTCTAGTTTGCAGTTTAAAACCGGTTGTTCAGCCTGACTTTCTCTAAAATGGGACGGCTTTATCAATTGGCCTTACGCTTGCGTTTGTTCAATTTCAAACCAGCTAACTATCACTCCCGCTAACGGAATAGCCAGAAATATTCCTAAAATTCCTGTCGCTCTCGCGCCTACTCACAGTGCAAAAAATACGACTACCGGATTGAGGTTAAGCGGATTTTGCTTGAGTCTCGGATGAATAAAGTTATCTTGAAATAGTTGACAGTTGATAGTTGACCTGTGACAGAAAGAAGAGGGAAGAAGGAACAGCGAAGAGGGAAGAATGCAGTGCTTTCTCACTTCTGTCTGTGGTAAGGGTGGGTTCTGTTTACGATAAGTACGATCGCGCCCCGAATGCCGCATCAAACACAAAGGCGATCGCACAAACAGCCTTTGACACCCGAAAACCGCCTCGGAAACTCTTGGCGGTGCCAGCATTTGCCGCTTTGGGTGCCGCAACTAACACACAAACGCTCAAACAAAGCTGGCGCCCAAATACCCGGTTTCAGTCCCAGCCTCCAAAAATTTTAACTCTGCCTTGTGGCAGATAGTACGAACAGCTCAATTTTTGGGATACTAGAAATTAGCACTCAACTTAGCTGAGGAACAAACGTGCTGCTATCAAAAGGCTTTGAAGTAGAAATGTATACCGGCACGCCCGAAGGTGAGGTTGTCGGTCTCTCCGATCGCATAGTCGCCGATCTAGAGGGATTTGTGCGGGAGCCTGATAGTCGCAATGTGGAGTACACGACGGCCCCGCTGTGCAGCTACGATCGCCTGCTGTGCGCCCTAGTCAAGCCGCGAGTCCGGCTGCGCGAGTATCTCAAACAGTTGGGCGACTATACCTTGCTCCCGGGAAGTACGCTATCTCTCGGTGGGAGCGATCGATTTTACCGATCGGATCCCAACAACCCCTATCACACCTACATCGAGCAAACCTACGGCACCAAAGTCGTCACTGCCAGCATTCACATCAACATCGGCATCTCCGAACCAGAAATGCTGATGCGCGCCATCCGCCTCGCCCGCGTCGAAGCACCGCTATACTTGGCATTGAGCGCTTCTTCCCCGTTCCTCGACGGCGAAGTCACGGGCTATCATTCTACCCGGTGGGGTTTGTTTCCCAAAACTCCCGCGATCGTCCCCCTGTTTGAAAGTCACAAGCATTACATCCAGTGGACTGAAGAACAGCTAGAACTCGGCAGTATGCAAAACGTCCGCCATTTGTGGTCTGCTGTGCGGCCAAATGGCGATCGTCGCCCCTACTGTCTCAACCGCCTCGAACTGAGAATTTGCGATCTTGAAGTCAATCCTCTGGCTTTGTTGGCCATCACTGCCTTGCTAGAAGCTCGTATTTGGCAGATGATGGAAGACCCCGGCTTAGACCCCTTAGCACTCAGTACCTTACCGGCCGCCACCCGCAATCAAGACTTAGTTGCCCTCACCGACGCCAACGAAATTGCTGCATCCCGGCAAAGTTTGGATGCCGAACTCACTCACTGGCAAGACGGCAGAAAGATTTTGGCGCGAGATTGGATTGAGGAAATTTACCAGGAAGTCTGGCCGATCGCCAAAAAACGTGGCTTTAGTTGCTTTCTCTCGCCGCTCAAAAAGATTCTCCGGGAAGGCAACACCGCCCAACAGTGGTTGAAACTGTATGAGGGCGGTTTGGATGCGCGCACGATTATTCTGCAAGGGATTGATGGCATGGCTCACCAGGAATGGGAGCTGGAAGACAATTTGTGCGGCCAGTTAGTCGCTTGAACAGTAGCAGTGCAAAACAAATCAGAATATTTAATCAATGGCAGCCGGCACCTGTTATAAATAAAAGCTATGAATAGTATCTACCTTTGGGTAGATTTCTAAATGTGCCAATAGCTGTATTTTTTGCTTTGATAGCAACTGCCAAGACGTGTTTAATCGCTGAAACCATTGCTATCCTTGGGGCGATGGGGGCTGTCAACTGTCCCAGGTCAACTGTCAACTGTCAACTGTTTAAAGCTTCATGCCCCAACTTGTCTTGATTCACCCGCAAATTCCCCCGAATACTGGCAATATCGCCCGCACTTGCGCTGCCACAGGCACGACATTACATTTAGTCGGCCCGCTGGGGTTTGAAATTAGCGATCGCTACCTGAAAAGGGCCGGCTTAGATTATTGGCCCTATGTCAATCTCCACTGTCACGAAGACTTAGCTGCTTTTGAGATATTTCAGCAGGAGCGAGGAGGGCGAACGATCGGATTCAGCACTGGTGGACGATGCAGTTATACCCAATTCCAATTTCAGCCCAGCGACTGGTTGATGTTTGGCTCAGAAACTGTCGGCATTCCTAAATTGGTCTTGGATGCCTGCGATGCCACAGTTTTTATTCCCATGAGCCAGCCTGGAGTCAGGAGTTTGAATCTCTCTGTCAGCGCCGCTGTAGGTTTATTTGAGGCTAAACGACAGTTGGGCGAACTCGGATAAATCGCGATCGACAGATACATACATATATAGATATTTAATAGCTGTCGGGTACAACCAACTTTCGCTTTAAATATAAGAAATTTGTATCAAAGCGGTGAAAATCTAGATAGCGGAGATTAATATATTTTATTCATCCAAAAACAGATTGTTATCAGTAATACCAAATTAGTCGCTGCGAGGATGTAGCCACAAAAACAGAGGATTTCAGCGATTTAAGGCGCCAGGGATCGCCTGATTGTGCCTGAAGGCTATTGATATCTAGTGAATATACGGTTGTAGGTTGTCCGGAAATTAGCATAGAGTCGGACAATAGGTGAGAGTCTTAGCCTGTGCGGGAACGGATATTTTATGTATTCGTTCCAACTATTGCGGTGTAAGGCTTGTGGGGTGTAATTGCAGCGGGTTTGACCGAGAATTTAAAAAATTATTACGGTTCGAGCTTGTCTAAATTAAAAAAGCAAGGTAATCTTGCCTAAGCACGATCGCTTTCAACAATCAGAATATTTTTGGTTGTTGATTTAAATTCAGCGTCATGCAATCCCTTGAGTGTTTCCAAGGACAGTTAGCGCTTCTCAGTAGGAGGTCGTTTTTTTGAAACGAACATATCCCCAAAAAAATAAGCCTGTTCAGGCTAGTGAAATCGACAGAGACGGTTCTGCGGAACCGTCCAAGCAGACAACGCTCAGCACAGGCTCCTTTCGCTCTCTCGCCACGATCGGGCTGGCAATATCGGTAGGTGCTTCTGGCATCCTGCTGCCGAGAAACGGAGACAGCGCTCGCGCGTCTGAACTCACACCGACAGCAGAATCGACCGTTGAATTAAAGCCTGTATCGACCAACGGGCCCGCTACCACCGGACAAGTTGACGGCTCCTCAGCCGAACAGGCAGGGGTTAAGGTTCAGCAGGGACAAACCCTTTGGGATCTGTCTCGGGACTATGAAATTGAACCGAAGGCACTAGCAACTGCCAACGGCATCAAACCCGATACCGCACTCCAAGTCGGCCAAGAACTCAGAATTCCGGAGGCTCTAGAAGCCTCGCCACAAGAGAACCCTGGCAATACTGCCACAGTCAATCCAGAACAAAAATTAAATCTAACTGGCTCCGAGTCGTTGGATAGTGCAGCCCAGTACGGTCAGTCAACGGAAGCGCCAGATATGGCGACGACTGTACCGACGCAAAGCTCGATCGACAGCCCGAACGCAGACGGGGCGATCGACAGTTTGAAAAAACAGGAAAACCGCACTACAGCATCAGGTCGGCCCCTGTTGGACTCTGAGGTGGGACCAAATTCATCTACACCTGCTGTACCGACGCTGGCATCCCCGGAATATGCCACCTCGCCAGCAATTCCTGACCTCAGGGCCACACCTGTAATTCCCAATGCCTCGGTGGGTCAAGCAGCATCGCCCGATCGATCGTTGGAGTTCATTGAACAGTCTCTCGCAACACCTAGTTTGCCCTCCGCTGTGGTAGTGTCCCCAGCAGGCAGTAGCGCAGGGCCAGCCCAGGGGCTCTACAACGTGCGCCCGGGAGATACGTTAGATGCGATCGCCTCTAATTACCGGGTATCGCCCAAAGAGCTGATAGCCATCAACAAGCTGGGCAATCCCAACTTGCTGAATGTCAATCAACGGCTGAAAATTCCCAACGTTCGGTCAAATAATCCAGCGGTGCAGGCGGCAGCATCTGATTCTGCCTCTAACTCTACATCTGTCTGGTCGGCGACTTCGGTTCCCGCATCTTTGAACCCCAGTTCGTCTACCTCGGAAATAACCAGTGCTGGCGTTGCAGCACCCGCCCCAAAAGTGGCCGTTGTCTCTCCCTTGGCGAACTTGGAAGGTCTGAACAATATTTCAGCGCCGATGGTTCCCAAAATTAACAGCATTCCGCTAACTCAAGTTTCTCAAACCATTAGCGACAACAGAAAGCTGGAACTTCAAGGCGAACCAACATTTACAGGTGCCGTTGACACCAGCGCCCTGCCCCAGCCAGCAAGTGCAACTGCTACCAACCTCGCTGCTGCATACCCGCAGCCTTTCGGTTTGCAAAATGTTAGCGCCCAGGGTTTAAATCCCGCTCCCACGAACGCTGTACTTGAGTCGAATGCGGAGGATCTACCCACCGCTACCGCTCTCAACCCTTATTCCGAACGCTTGAGGGCAGAAGTTGTCAGACTGCGAGAGGAATATCGCGCCGAGCGCAATTCGATCGGGGCAAATGCGGTTTCCCTGGCTCCAACTGAGGGCCCAGAAGCGAAACTCGCCTCCAACCCGTCTGAAGAACTGCCAAGCGTCAATCCCGACCTCTACACCCCCGAATACGCTGGAGCGGTGCAGAATGAAATCGGCAGACCGCCGTCGAGAGGGTGGTCCCAGGAAGTTCAGAAACAGCAGCAAGAGCGTTTCGATCCCGCTCGTGCAGCCGAACTGCAACCGATCAACCTAACGCCTACCTCTACTCAAGAACGGCCGGTGGTAGCAACTGCTCCTTTGGGTTCCGAGGGTTATGACCCCCTGAGCAACCCGTCTTTGGGACGCATGGTTTCTCCAGAACTGCCTCCACTTTCGGGCGCTGATACTTATCTGCCTAACGGCGGCGGCAAACAGCAGTCGGCTAACGGATTGATTTGGCCGGCTAAGGGCGTTCTCACTTCTGGCTACGGCTGGCGCTGGGGACGGATGCACAAGGGAATTGATATTGCAGGGCCGATCGGCACGCCAATTGTGGCCGCCGACAGCGGGGTGGTTACCTATGCAGATTGGAATGACGGAGGGTACGGCTATCTGGTGGAAATTACCCATCCAGACGGATCAGAAACGATCTACGCCCACAACAACCGAATTTTGGTTAAAAAGGGTCAGCAGGTCGATCGCGGCGAACAGATTGCAGAAATGGGCAGCACCGGCTTCAGTACCGGGCCGCACTTGCACTTTGAAATCCATCCCGCCGGACAGGGTGCTGTCAATCCAATGGCTTTTCTGCCTAACGATACGTCCAGTGCTTCTCGATAACGACTGGTCTCAAGTTATGGGTTTTGAATCATTACCAAAACTCATAACTTAGATCGGAAGGTATTAGAAATTCGGTTGTTGGGAATACAGACATACTTCCACCTACCGTGCTACGATGGTAAATCGTGAAGTAAGTTTGGCTCAGTGGCGCAGTGGTTAGCGCAGGGGACTCATAAGCCCAAGGTCGCAGGTTCAAATCCCGCCTGAGCCATAATTTAATGGAAAAAATCACGCTCTCTATTTTGAGAGCGTGATTTTTTAGACTTGCCGAGAACATACTTGTAGTCGTTATGAGTATGATATATTTGTAACAGTTCGTAAAAAAGGAAACAAAATCTATGACAAGTGAATGCCTCCGGGTTGGTCAAGCTGCACCCGATTTCGCAGCAACAGCCGTAGTGGATCAGGAATTCAAGACAGTTAAACTGTCAGACTATAAAGGCAAAAAGTATGTAGTCCTGTTCTTCTACCCCTTGGACTTCACCTTTGTGTGCCCCACAGAGATTACAGCATTTAGCGATCGCCATGAGGACTTCAAAAAAATCGATACCGAAATCCTCGGCGTCTCCGTTGACAGCGAATTCTCTCACCTTGCTTGGATACAATCAGACCGCAAATCCGGCGGTGTCGGCGACCTCAACTATCCTTTAGTTGCTGACCTCAAAAAAACCATCAGTTCCGACTACAACGTCCTCGACCCAGAAGCAGGTATTGCCCTCAGAGGTCTGTTCATCATCGACAAAGAAGGCATCATCCAACACTCTACTATCAACAACCTTGCCTTCGGCCGCAACGTAGACGAAACTCTCCGCACTCTGCAAGCTATCCAACACGTTCAGTCTCACCCCGATGAAGTTTGTCCCGCTGGCTGGCAGCCCGGTGACAAAACCATGACACCCGATCCAGTTAAGTCGAAAGTATTCTTTGCTGCTGTCTAACTCGATCGTTTTGAGTTGTAGGGCGGCGCCTGTGAGTGCCCGCCCTCGAAACTTTCGGTGCAATGCCCAATCCCTCCGCTTCGCTTCGCCCATTGCCCAATGCTCAATTCCCCATTCCCAAATTAGCAAATATGCTGACTTCTACTGATTTTAGCGGCTTGTTAAATCAGCGGTTTTTCCAAAATTTATTGCCTGTTCCCGCGACTAATGTTCTGAAGCTGGGACAGAGGACACCAGATTTTGAATTGCCGGATATTAATAATGGCAAATTAGTGCGGCTGTCGAATTATCGGGGCGATAAGCCGGTAGTTCTGGCTTTTACGCGGATTTTTACTGAAAAGCAATATTGCCCTTTCTGTTTTCCTCACATTAAAGCTTTGAATGAAAAGTGGGAACAGTTTGCCGATCGCAATATAGAATTATTGATGGTAACCAGCACCGACGACAGGCAAAGCCAAATAGTTGTCAGAGATTTAGGCTTGAAAATGCCTCTGCTGTCCGATCCAAGCGTAAGAGTGTTTCGGGCCTATAAAACCGGTCAGGCTTTGGGTGCTCCTTTGCCGGCTCAGTTTGTTTTGGATGCAGAGGGCAAACTCCTATTTAAACATTTGTTTTCGTTCATAGACCACAATGCTAGTGTGGAAACTTTGCTGAAATCTATCAATAAGTAAGAACACGGCAATTCTGGCTCCAATGCTGTCTCCTAATTTGGAGTTTTTAACCGCAGATACACGCAGATGTACGCGGTTATTTTTGGGTTTTGCGATCGATACTTATTGTGCCAATTTTCAGGGCGGAATACTCGGATGTTCGATCGGCAGAAATCTAGGCTATAGCTGGAATGTAGCTAGTAGCAGTTTAAGCCGATGTCGTCTCCTAAAGGTCGATCGAGCAAAATAGAATTCAGCGTCTTAGCGTCGCATCCTGAGTTGTTGACAGGTTTAGATGCGTGGCTGCGGCTGGGTTTGATTTCGCCCGCTGAGGTTGAGCAGTTGTGCCGACAGTATTTAGTCTGCCCGATACCCGAGCCCGCTGTAGCCCTTTCTGAAATTGACGATCGCCAGAGTTCTCCTATTTCCGAACCCAAAGTACCTGCTCTAGCAACACAAAAAGCATTACCCAGAACCACAAAAAACGTTGTCGAGCGCGCAGAAACTCCTCAAACCCCAACTTTTGCCTCTCAAATTTTGCAGTCCCTCATCGCCGAAATTAGCGTCGTGTGGCTGTTGTTTTTAGGAGTGTTCATGGTAGTTGTCTCCTCAGGAGTCTTGGCTGCCAGTCAGTGGGAAAAATTTCCGGCTGCCGGACAATATGGAGTTTTGTTAGCTTATACTTTAACTTTTTGGGCGATCGGCAGTTGGGCAAAAAAACAGCCTAATTTACACTTGACTGCTCAAACTTTGCAAGAAGTTACCCTGTTGCTAGTGCCGATAAATTTTTGGGCGATGGACACCTTTGGATTGTGGAAATATCCTTGGGATTGGGCAGTTGCCATCGTCGCCGCATTTATTTTGACTTGGATAACGCGCAGAATTATTAAAGATCAGTATCAAAGTTTGTGGGGGAAAAATGTAACTACCTCGATCGCCCTAAATCACTTGGGATTGAGTTATTTGCACTGGGGTTGGGGATTTCCAGGCTTTGCCCTAGCTGCGGTTTACTTGGGTACGGTGGGAACTACTGCTGCTACAGTTTATCAAGTTCAGCAACAACGGGTACAATCTATCACACGCGGGGGAAACACTGAAACTTCCGCCGCTGCTTTCAGTTCCAGCAGAGATTTTCTGACTTACAGAAAAGCCGCTTTAGTAGCTTATTCTTTGGGAATTTTACTGGGTCGGGCGATATTTGTCAAGGATGTCAACATCCATGAAATGGGTTTAGCTTTGGGAATTTGTGGCGTACTGTTAGCGTGGCTAGATTGGCCGCAATCCCTTGCATCTGGAACTACTAGAAACAATATATCTAACGAGCCAAATCCCGGCAACTTTTTTAACTGGCAATTAGCCGGAGGGGGTTTGTTGGGTTTGGGGTGGCTGGTTTGTTTTCGCGAAATTCCTCTACAGGCGATCGCCATTAGCGCCTTGGCTGTTTGGTTTTTTTATAACCGCTTAGTGCGGTTTTGGCAAAAGTTGGATTTGCTAATGCTTTTCGCCGTTGGACTTCAAAGCATTTGGCTGGTTTGGCGAGTGGTTCCTTTAGGAATTAAAACACAATTTGTTGCATTTTTAACTCAGCTTACCAACTCTGGGCAAACTCCTTGGGCTTTTTGGGGTGTTTTGCTGTTGCCTTATTTAATTTTAACCGTAAGTGCGGCGCAGTGGCTCTACCGATCGCGAAAGTTTCCACTTGCCCATTTTGGCGAAAATCTTGCTCTCGGTTTGGGCAGTGTTTTAACTATTATTAGTGTAGTCAATCCGTTTTGGCGATCGATCAATTTATTAATTTCTACTGTAACTTTAGGTTGGATCGCTTGGAAATACCTAATTCCACAGAAGTCCCCACTCGTGGGGATGCCTGTTTCTCCTGTTGATACCAAGGGAAATCCGGCATTTTGGGTTTCGCTGACTCACATTACTGGTTTGTGCGGCTTCACTTCGGCAATTGACTTGTTTTTGCCAAACCAGAGAGACTATGTTTGGGCAGGAATGTTATTGATATTGATGGTGGCTGAATGGGGATTTTTTGTCTGGATGAAATCTGCAAATACCAGAGAAAGTTCTGCATTCTTTCGCTGGCATCCTGCGTTATTCCAAAGTTCCTGGTATCTGGGATTGGTGTTGGCAGGATTGAGCTTTATCTTGCTGTACAGTAATATGCACTCTCAGTGGGGTTTGATGTGGCTGGCGACTCCTTTGGCTTTGACTGCTGTTGCTAAATATAGTGAAACTTCGCACAAACAACTTGCAAGTACCTTGAGTTCGATCGCGCTAATAATCGCACAATTTCTGATTTTTGACTTTCCGGTATACAGGTTAATGGGTTTGGGTTTTGCTGCGCTGTTGATGTTCGTCAATACTTACTATTTAATTGAACAACCAGCGGCTGCAATACAAGTCGGATTTGGCTTGAGTTTCGCCGCCGCATCTCTTCTACAATTAGGATTTTTGTCTGGTTGGGCTTGGGGAATTGCTGGGGCGATCGCACTTTTGTGTCTCTGGTTGCTTCGCAGCACGATAGTTCGTTATTCTAGCACGTTGCCTGAACCTTCGACCTTAGCTGAAATTTACGATCGAGCTTTGGATGGTTGGGCAATCTTAGTCACCAGCTTGCTGTTGACAAACATCACTCTTTATTCCTTTCAACTCTACGATTCACGCAGTACCTTGAGTTTACCAGCCTCTACTCAAGTTTTGGCTGCTACTTTGGTAACTGTGGCTGCAATTGTTTTCCGAAGTTTGGGCAAACTTTCCCCGCTGGCAATTTATGCCTTGGCTTGGAGTTTGGAGTTGTTGACAGCAGTCGGTTTGAGCTTTATTGGACGCAATATGATTAATTTGGCAGTCGCGAATATTGCCTTGGGCTTATCTACGCAATTGTTGGGCGATTGGTGGCGGCGGCGCAACCCCGATTATCGCCAAATTTTACCCAGCATTCACGTGATACCTCTACTTTACGGGGTATTGGGCTTGATTTTGCGATCGCACAGCTTTACCAATAGTACAGGTTTAATCTCGTTGGGTGCGTCTTTAATTGCGATCGGCATTGGTAGGCGGCAGCAAGAATTTAAACCTTTAGTTTATTTAGGATTAATTGGCGTATCAGCATCCGCCTACGAATCCCTACTATATCAACTTTCCCAAACACGAGGAGGATCTTTTGGCGACGGCTTAATTGTGATAGCAACTCTCGGCACAACATTAACCTATATCTATCGCATTTTATCTCCTTGGTTGAGCAGCTATTTACATTTAACCAATCCCGAATTAAAAATATTCGCTCACCTGCACTGGGTTTTAAGCAGTATACTCCTGATTTCAGCTTCTGGCAACTATATTAAATCCGGGCTAAATTTAGGATTAGTCACTGGTACCCTCTTAGTGCAATATGCTTTCTTGCAAGGGCGAAATCATCTCGATCGCCAATGGGCAGAAATTTGGATTTACTTAGGATGGCTAGAAGCCTTTGGCATCCGGCTTTACTGGATCAATACACCTTTAGTCAAGTACATTTCCGGGCCACTGGGGCCGTGGAAAGTTGCCTTTGCTTCTCTATTTGCCTATTTCATTTACATCTTACCTTGGGATAACTGGGGTTGGTCAAAAAATCCCTGGAAGATAATCGCTTCTCTGATTCCAATCATCACTATTGTGGAATCTCCCGCTAAGTTTTATCCGATTAGCTTTCTGATAGCTGCCGCCTTCTATGTTTTCCTAGCTTGGGAAAAGCGCGAAGTCCGTTTTACCTACGTGAGTGTGGCGATAGTTGACTGGGTATTACTGCGCTGGTTTGGACAAATCGGATTGACTCAACCCGAATGGTATTTTACTCCTTTAGGGCTTTCTTTCCTTTATGTTGCTCAGTACGATCGCGCTTTGCAACTACCAGCCCAAAAAACCCTGCGCCACAATCTGCGAATGCTAGCCACGGCGATGATTTGCGGGATACCTCTTTTGACTCAACACAACCACGGTTTAGTTGCAGGATTTTTTAGCTTGGTGGCGATTGCTGCGGGTTTAGGGCTGCGAGTGCGGGCGTTTTTGTTTGTGGGAACAGGAATTTTCTTAATCAATGTTTTCTATCAGTTGGTGGTGCTGATTTTTGACTATCCCCTGATTAAATGGGCGATCGGCTTGGCTTTCGGGATTGTGTTTATCTGGATTGCTGCTACTTTTGAGACGCGGCGCGATCGCATTTCAGCTTTTGTCCAGCATTGGGTTGTACAATTGCAATCGTGGGATTGAGTCTTCCCTTAATCAACTCCTCTGACGCGGGGATATCTGCGTTTACCAAAACTATATTTTTTTGCGATAAAATGTAAAAAAAACGCCCTTTTTTTTGGGGTCAAAGGCTTGACATTGCCGATTCAAAAAGGTATCATATTATAATGGAAGTGGTGGCAATTTTTAAGTTTGAGTTACCACTCCCATTATCTAAAATATAGCGCAAAAATCAACCAAAATCAATAAGTAAAAATACCTTTTTTTGCGCCGCGATTTGAGATTGTGAAAGCAGCAAAGGCGATGCAACAGAAAAAGGGCAACTAAAAGGAGCGCCAAATAAGTGATGACAACTCAGTTAATCAAGCGCCTGTTCACAGTAAAAGAATATCATCAGATGATTGAATCTGGCATCTTGACAAAAGATGATCGAGTTGAATTGATTCGAGGAGAAATTGTTCAAATGGCCGCCGTCGGTAGAAGGCACACATCCCATGTCAAGCGCCTGACAGAGTTATTCTATATCCGCTTATTATCAAGAGTAACCATTGGAGTCCAAGATCCGGTAGAATTGGGCGATCGCTCTGAACCTGAACCGGATATTTCCTTACTGCGGCGGCGCGATGATTTTTATGAATTGGGACATCCTCAGTCGGAGGATATTTTACTAATTGTGGAAGTAGCGGATACAACCGCTGAAACTGACAGAAATATCAAAATTCCTCTTTATGCTGAAGCGGGTATTGCAGAAGTTTGGCTGGTAGATATTAACGAGCAATGTGTCGTAGTTTATCGCGAACCTTCTCCATCGGGATACCAAAATATTCAAAGATTCCAGCGGGGTAAGATTTTATCTATTCTAGCTTTTCCAGATATAGAAATTGCTGTAGTTGATGTGTTGGGATAAAAAGCTGGACTCATACTATTTTTTTTGTGGCGCGACTTGAGAGTCTAAATGAACAAGAATCAGCAAACAATTATAGGCAAAGGTGGGCAGAAACCCACCGTAAAGCAGAGCTATTAATTGTTTAATCTAACTCTGGATCGCCAGGTCGATCGAACACAATCTCAAAGATTCCCGATCGCACAAACCGCCGCAAAGCTCTTAAATGATCGTCCGCATCTTGGCGATTGCAAAAACGGGAAACAGTGTGGTTTTGAGCATTGGGCAAAATCCGCACGATTGCCCAAGGTTTGGAAGAGTCACCTGCTTTTCTCAGAGTGTTGAGGTAACTGGCGATAAGACTACCCGTGAGGTTGGCCGCCAACTGTTCGATTAGATGGCCAGCTAAGCTTTTGACCTCTTTTTCCTGCAACAGCACCCGCTGCGCGTCGAAATCCGCGTCAGAGTAGCTGCGGATGCAGGATAGCAGTTGCGAAATGCCGAAGTCGTCTAAGGCCTGCTGATAGCCGCGGGAAAATTCGCTCCCGTCGCTGGAAGGTTCTATCATGGTTTTAGGTCTCCTGAATTTGGGAAGCCACAGGCCAGCGACGAACTTTCCTAGGGGACGCGCTGGCTTTTGACTGTTCCGAGTATAGCACGCAATAGTCACACATATGTAGTGGATACGTGACAGTTAGACATAAAGACCTAAATGCAGCACACTTAAGATCGGCTTAAACAAAACTAAATCTCCGATGACCAAACGCTTGACAACTTATTTAGCTGAAGGAATCTATGACATTCTTGAAGATTGGGCCGATCGAGAACGCCGTTCAATCAGCAGCTTAGCAGCATTCCTTTTAGAAAAAGCTGCGAGAGAAGAACAGGAAAAAATCCAAAAACAGCCATCACCCCCATCTGATGAAAAGCAGGGGCGACAGTAAAATTGCTATGAAATCACCAACGATATACTGACACTCAGCTTAAACAAAAACTTAGTCTCTGATGACCAAACGCTTATCAACATATTTAGCAGACGGAATTTACACTCGCCTTGAGGAATGGGCGAAACAAGAAGGTCGATCGACTAGCAATTTGGCAGCATTCCTGTTGGAGAAAGCTCTTGTAGACCATGAGGAGAAACTGCTAAAACAGCAGTCTTTGTCTGATGAAAAGCAGGGGCGACAGTAAAGTTTGTGCGATCGCCCGATCTCGACATTTCTTTCTCATATCTCGATCGCCTCTCTTGCTCTCTTTTCTTTATTCTGTGGCTTTTGTGAATTTAGCCGCTTCGTTCCACAGATTATTTATTAATTCTGAGAATTTTTAAGATTGGGGGCGATCGGCTCTTGACATCTACCTCTCAAAATGAGAGAATAAAGACGTAGTGTTTCGTGGAAGTTAGCAAATCGATGATAAAAATTCAACAAAAGATATTAAAAATTCATGCACCTAATTTCAATTCGCACTCTCCGTGACGACGCTGCCATGTATCCCGATGTCAAAAAACCAATTGATAGCTGGTATGCGACTGTCAAGAAAGTAGAATGCCAGAACTTGGACGATCTTCGCAAGATTTACCGGGATGCCGAAGCAGTGGGAAATTTCACTGTTTTTAATATCAAAGGTAACGAATATCGCCTGATCGTCGGCATAGACTACGAGAGCCAAACGGTTTATTACAAATATTTCCTAACCCACGCTGAATACGATAAAAACAAATGGAAAAATGACCCTTACTTTTGATCGAGCTAATTATAGCAATTTGCTGGCAGAAGTCGCTCCACGGGCGATCGAAACCGAGGCAGAATACGATCGCCTCCTAGCAGTCGCAGAGGGGCTGACGTTCGCCAAAAACCGCACTCTCGAAGAAAAAGCTTTACACAAGTTATTGGTAACGCTAATTGAAGTTTACGAGGATCAAAACTATGCGATCGACAAATCCGAACCTCACGAGATTTTGCAACACATCATGGAAGCCAGCGGCACCCGTCAAGCTGACTTAGTTGGCATCATTGGATCTAGTGGCGTAGTTTCTGAGGTTGTCAATGGCAAGCGGGCAATTAGCAAAGCACAAGCTAAGGCACTCGGCGATTATTTTAAAGTGTCACCTAGTTTGTTCATCTAATTAGGATTAATGCCAAAAAATGCGATTTAGTTCGTAGTGCGGACTTCAGTCCGCAGCTTTTTGCGGACTGAAGTCCGCACTACAAACTGCTTTTGCACCTTACAAACTGGCATTTTTTAATTAAAAACCCGGTTCCTGCAAGAAACCGGGTTTTTAATCAGACGTTATTTATCTGCGTGTCATCGCACTTAATGACTCAATGCGAATTCCGGCAATCTCGGTTCAGATTCGCCACCTGGCAATACCTTAACCTGACCGTTTTCATCCACATCTACGATCGCACTTTGGCCGTCTTTCAGCTTCCCAGACAGCATTTCCTCAGCCAGTACATCTTCCAACAACCGCATGATGGCGCGGCGCAATGGTCGAGCACCGTAGCTGGGATTGTAGCCTTCTTTAACTAACAAATCCTTGAACTTGTCTGTCACCGACAAAGTGATACCCTGTTCGGTTAAGCGACTGAAAATTTCCTGCAACAAGATGTCAGCAATCTGCTTGATTTCTGCCTTGTTCAACTGGCGGAAGACGATAATTTCATCCAAGCGGTTGATAAATTCGGGACGGAAGAACTGTTTCAATTCTTCGTTTACCAAGCTGCGAACCCGGTTGTACTGACCGTCTGCGGCACTTTCGGCAAACTCGAAGCCTAAACCGCCGCCGCCTTTTTCAATGACTCGCGAACCGATGTTTGATGTCATGATCAGCAGCGTATTCTTGAAGTCTACCGTGCGACCTTTAGCATCAGTCAAACGGCCGTCTTCCAAGATTTGCAGCATCATGTTGAAGACATCCGGGTGAGCTTTTTCGATTTCGTCGAACAAGACTACCGTGTAAGGACGGCGCCGGACTGCTTCTGTTAGTTGGCCGCCTTCGTCGTAGCCAACGTAACCCGGAGGCGAACCGATGAGTTTAGAAACAGTGTGACGTTCCATAAACTCGGACATATCTAACCGAATCATTGCTTCTTCGGAACCGAAGAAATATGTTGCTAAGGCTTTTGTCAGTTCGGTTTTGCCGACGCCTGTGGGGCCGGAAAATATGAAACTGGCGATCGGGCGATTGGGATTTTTTAAGCCTACCCGCGCGCGGCGGATCGCCCGAGAAACTGCGCTGACAGCTTCTTCTTGACCGATCAAACGCTGGTGCAAGGTGTCTTCCATATGCAGCAGCAATTCCGATTCCGATTCTGTCAGCTTGCTAACAGGTACTCCCGTCCAATTTGCCACGATGTGGGCGATGTCTTCTTCTGTGACGATGGGAGAGATTCTGACTTGGCTTTTGTTGATTGTAGCTTCGGCGATTTCAGCTTCGATTTCTAATTCGCGATCGCGCAATTTGCCTGCTTTGTCGAAGTCTTGTTCGCGCACAGCAGCATCTTTTTCTTTACTGACGGCCGGAAGTTGTTTTTTGAGTTCTTTAACTTCGGGCGGGGTTTGCGAGTTCAGCACGTGCACGCGGGAACCTGCTTCGTCAATTAAGTCGATCGCCTTGTCTGGCAAAAATCGATCGTTAATGTACCTGTCTGACAGTGTAGCCGCTGCTTCTAAAGCTGCATCGGAAATTGTCAGTCGGTGGTGCTGTTCGTAGGCCGATCGCAAACCGTACAATATTTCTATTGTTTCAGCCACGCTCGGTTCGCCGACTTTAATCGGTTGGAAACGGCGTTCTAGGGCTGCATCGCGCTCGATGTGCTTGCGGTATTCATCCAAGGTAGTCGCGCCGACACACTGCAATTCACCTCGGGCGAGGGCTGGTTTGAGCATATTGGAAGCATCCATGCTACCTTGAATCGCGCCTGCACCAACTAAGGTATGAATCTCATCGATTACCAGAATGATATTGCCGGCAGCGCGAATTTCTGCCATGATTTTCGTCAGCCGTTCCTCAAATTCGCCTCGGAATTTTGTACCAGCAATCAGCGAACCCATATCGAGGCTGATTACTTGTTTGTCTTCTAAAATTTCCGGGACGTTTCTGTTAACAATCCGCTGGGCGAGGCCTTCGGCGAGGGCTGTTTTGCCGACTCCGGGTTCGCCTACTAACACTGGATTGTTCTTCGTGCGGCGCCCCAACACTTGGATCACGCGCTCGATTTCATTTTCGCGGCCCACGACTGGATCGAGTTTGCCGGCGGCTGCTAACTTAGTTAAGTTAGTGCCAAATTCTTCTAAAGTTGGGATTTTGCGATCGCCACCGCTATCTCCTCGGCCTCCGGGTACTGCCGCTACTTCTCCCACAGCACGAATTACCTGCGTGCGAACTCTCTGGCGATCGATTCCCAGGTTTTGCAGCACCTTCGCCGCCACACCTTCATCGTCTTGAATCAACCCAAGCAGAATGTGCTCGGTGCCGATGTAATTGTGGCCTAACTGCCGCGCTTCATTCAGCGCCGTCTCAAAAATGCGCTTGACGCGGGGTGTAAACGGAATTTCTGGCGGGAGAAACCCGGAACCTCTACCGATGATATTTTCGATTTCATTGCGCGCCTCTTTCAAGTTGAGGCCCATATCCAGTAATACTTTTGCAGCGATGCCAGTGCCTTCGCCGACAAGTCCCAGAAGAATTTGCTCGGTGCCTACAAAATTGTGACCGAGGCGCCGTGCTTCCTCTTGAGCTAGCATTATTGCTTTAATGGCTTGTTCTGTAAAGCGTTCAAACATATTTTTTCCTTCCTACTGTCTTGGCGAGGGCTGTATCGCTGCTGGTGAGGAGCGATTTGAAATACTACACAAATTATATATGTAAATTTTTGTGTATTTCCTTCTTTAACAATGTATCGCTAGTAATTAGGGGCGGACAGTGGGGAGAGCCGAATAGCAGGGGTGTGGTTGCCGTCTCGGAGTACGCTGTACAATACGAGCTACAAGTGGCAATGCAAATTAAGGCTAATAATGTTGGATCTCACTTTACTTGGCGGCTGCCACTGTGTCAAGCATTTTCTCAAAGAAAGCAAGCGAAAGTGCCTCGGGGGGCGATCGGGGAATGCTTTTGTTTCAAATCACGTGCTTTGAGCCAAAGTATTGCACCCTAAAGCAATTTTATTTTAACAGGTCAAGGGACTGCTGCGGGCGTGCGATCGCCTGCGACCAAATCGACAGCGTTTTTTAATTGCTATTAGTCGCCTGCTTGCCCAATAAATTAAGAGGGCTTGAGACTCAGCATTTTTTGCGGTGATTTTGCCTTTTAACTTATAATATTTTCCTCATTTTACCGGAAATAATTGGTTGAAAGCCGGAACCCTTTGAGACAGAAATTAAAATCAGACTATTCATTACTCCCATCCTCGGACTTAAGGATCAACTGTCAACTGTCAACTGTCAACTGTCAACTGTCAACTGTCAACTGTCAACTGTCAACTGTCAACTGTCAACTGTCAACTGTCAACTGTCAACTGTTTAAAGCCATTGTGCAAGCAACTGTTCAATAACTTTCACAAAGCCGATCGCAATTTGAATCAACGGCCAACCCACCAGACAAATTAACGCCGCCCAGCGAGTTTGAATATCCAAACCTTGGCGAACCGCCACAATTACAGCCAGCAAACTCCACACAGCTAATATCCGCTCTATGCCTTCTCCCAGCAACGGAATCAACGTTAAGAAATTTAGCACTTGGGGGGCGTAGGCAAATCCGATCGGCACCAGCAACTCCCCATAAGTTACGTGACCCGGTTTCAGCCAGTCCCCAATTTTCGAGATAGTGAAACTCCAAAAAAAATAACCACCCACGACTGCCAAACCATCTATCCAAAGTGCTAAAAATAACACAGATAGCTCAGTTCGATTGATTAACAAAATAACGGCATTTCCCAAGACCCGAGACACCGCTGCTAAAATTACAATTGTTAAAGCTATCCGCTTAGTTCTGCCAGTGTAGGGAGTTTTTTCATAAAAATTGCCGTTCAAAGAAAGTGCGTTCCAAAGCGTTGCCCGCAAACCTGTAATTGAATCTTCTCCCTTCACCTTTAATCCCTGCTCCTCTAGATAGTTGACAAGTTGGATAAAATAAGCTCTAATACAGCAGACTCACCGAACTATTTCTACGTAATTAGGTAATTAACAGGCATTCTACCAGATTTTATTAAATGCTAAGATTGATTTTGCAGATACTTGCGTGGCTGCGCGGGGGAAGTTTAAATTTGTTGACCATCGCAGGTGTAATCCTGATAATTTGGGGCATTCTTTCGCCGATCGGAACTGTGATCTGGTGGCTGGGTCAAAGTGCCGAAACCTTGGGTATCAAGAAAAGTCCGCCGGGGATATTGCCCTCAAACAACGGCAATCTAGAAGCGCGCAA
Organism: Microcoleus sp. PH2017_24_DOB_U_A; assembly: GCF_020738205.1. Taxonomy (NCBI): domain Bacteria; kingdom Bacillati; phylum Cyanobacteriota; class Cyanophyceae; order Oscillatoriales; family Microcoleaceae; genus Microcoleus; species Microcoleus sp. PH2017_24_DOB_U_A. The sequence continues at coordinate 107,407 of NZ_JAEQCT010000029.1, read as the reverse complement.
GTCTTCGCCGATCAATTGTTATATCATCTTTTTACCGGGAGTTGGCGATTTTTCGGGGAACGAATTAACGCCGGGAGAAGAGTTTTTTCTCAAGCGTTTAGTTAAAAGTCACCCGCAGTGCGTAGCAGTGGGGGATATTTTTCCTTATTCAGCTTCTAACAAAAGTTTAGGAGGACAGCGGTTGCTAGCTCCTTTTTGGCGGTTTGCAGAACACGCAAAAAGCGGGCCAATTGCGGGCGATATATTTATCAAAATTCGCAATCTCTGGAGGTTTGCAATTTCTCTAGATTATCGCTACGGTTTTGCATACAATCAGGGAATTGCTAATGTAATTATCGATCGCATGAATGCTCAATCTCCCATTTCAGCTAATCCTCAAAAACCTTTGCAAGTTATTTTAATTGGCACTAGCGGGGGCGCACAAGTTGCTTTAGGTGCTACTCGCTATCTTAAAGAATGGCTGAATGCAGAAATTACAGTTGTTTCGGTTGGGGGCGTGTTTTCGGGAGAAAATGGTTTTGCAGAAGCCGATCGCATTTTTCATTTTCGCGGCACTCGCGATGCAATTGAGGATATTGGCGGCATCGTTTTTCCGACTCGCTGGTACTGGTACGCGACTTCACCTTTCAATCAAGCGCGTTCGCAAGGCCGCTATGCAGAAGCTTTCAGCGGCCCTCACAAGCACGACGGCGATGATGGATATTTTGGAGAAAATGTGGCGGGGAACGGTAAAAAATATGTAGATATCACGCTGGAAAAGATTAATCAATTGCCTGTTTGGTCTGAGGGTGCGGCCAAAAGAGAGGACTGAAGTCCTCACTACGGACCTAATTATAGGTTCGTAGTGAGGACTTTAGTCCTTCTTAATTATAGGTTCGATCGTTCGGACTTTAGTCCTTCTTAATTCCTAAAGATTAGACTTGAATTGTACAAATAATTAGGACGGGCTAGAAGCCCATCCCACAAAAAATGTGGGATGGGCTTCTAGCCCGTCCTAAATTTTGATTAAAAAGACTTTTGCAATCTTGTCTATTAATCAAGAGAGGACTAAAGTCCTTACTACGAACCAATTTCTATGATAGTCGATCGACCGCACATCATCTCAATCGATAACATATACCTTTTTCAAATTGCACCAACTCAAAAGCAGGGTCAAGATTTACAGTTGTTTCTCCTCCCCCTAGGAATAAGTAGCCCTTGGGGCGCAACACCCGCCGCACTCTCGCTAAAATCGATTGCTTTGTCTGAACATCAAAATATATTAAGACGTTTCGCAGAAAAATAATGTCCATTTGAGGCATCGATCCAAAGGGTTCTGTCAAGTTAATCTGGCGAAATTCGATCGCCTTGCGGAGGTGTTCTTTAATCTGCCATTCCTTGCCACACTGCTGGAAGTATTTGTGTAACAATGCTGTTGGTAAACCGCGCACTACTTCGTGCTGCGCGTAGCATCCAGAATTTGCTCGCTTCAGCATGGCTGTAGAAATGTCGCTACCAAGTATCTGTACTTGATTTCTCGCTAACTGCGGAAAGTATTCGCGCAGCAGCATCGCAATACTGTAGGGTTCTTGGCCGCTGGAACAAGCAGCACACCAAATATTCAAAGTGCGATCGCCCTGGATCTGTTTTAACAATTCGGGAAATACTGATGTTTTTAATATCTCGAAGGGGTTGACATCTCGGAAAAAAAATGTCTCGTTGGTCATCATTGCTTCGACTGTCGATTCGTGAAGTTGGTTAAAACGCTGTTGTTTGATTTGTTTTAACTCTGCAACTAACCCGCTGATGGAGTTTGCTCCGGCTTCTTTAGCTACCATCCCTAAACGCGATTCAACGAGGTACATCTTTTCTTCGGATAGGAATACACCTGTGCGATCGTATACAAGTTTTCGGATATAATCAAAATCTGCAATAGTTATCGGCATGGTAATTGAAGGAAGAGTTGACAGTTGACAGTTGACAGTTGACAGAAGGAAGAAGGAAGAAGGAAGAAGGAAGAAGGAAGAAGGAAGAGGGAAAAACAGTTATTTGTGCATTCGTGACTAATGACTACTATTAGCGAGAACTTAAGCTCGCACTAATGACTAAGATCTTGCAAAACATCACTAATGACGTTGGACGTTCGCGAGCGGGGACAGCACTATGACTAATGACTAATGACTAATGACTACTGACTAATGACTACTGACTACTGACTACTGACTACTGACTACTGACTAATGACTACTGACTAATGACTACTGACTACTGACTGCTAAAATCTACAACTTTATCAACATCTAAAAATAGCAGTAACTGCCCTTGTAGCTTGTACGCTCCTCGAATTAGCGGGCGTATTTTGCTAGTAAAAGTATCTGGAGGAGTTTCAAAATCAGCTTGAGATACTTCTAGCACATCTCCAATATCGTCAACTAACCAACTGACTGTTTCATCGCCAGTTCTCACTATCACATTTAAAGGCAATTGTTCCACAGGCCGATCGCACAAATCCAACCGCCTCCGCAAATCAATCGCCGTGACAATTTGTCCCCTCAAGTTTATCAATCCACCGACTACTGCGGGCGCTAGCGGCACTCGCGTCATCTCCTGATAGCGGATAATTTCTTGAACTTTCTCAACCTCTATGCCAAAAAATAAGCTGTCAACGAAAAACGTACAAAGTAGAGTTTCTTCAGGCATTGTTTAATTATTCCTTTAGTGGCCCGAGCTGGCGCTTGCTAACATCTGCTCGACTCCGAATAAATTGTTGTTAATTACTGCATCAACATCGAGGATTTCAGTAACTTGACCCTGAATCACGGCACAATATGAAATTCCTGCTTGAGTAGCTGCACCTTTAATGTCGATCGCCTGTTCTACAATATCCAGGATGCGATCGACTACCAGACCGACTTGGTGTTCTGAGCCGATCGACACTACGACTAACGGCAGTTTATCATCTGCTGCGCGCGATCGCCCGTCCAGACCGTTGGGCCCCCAATCAGCCGACTCACTGCCGCTACCAAACACCGCCGTCAAATAAATCACCGGCATAATTTGGTTGCGGTACTGCACCACATTCTGCTTCCCGACTCGCTCCAAAAGATGGCGGGGAAACTCTTCTAAGCGACAAACTCGCGATAGGTGAATCGCCATCCGCCGACAGTCTGGGCCCTGAAATACTAGCAACTGTTGTGGAGGTTCTGAAGATTCCCGGCGACTGTTTTCATCAGCTAAAATCGCCTTTTCCTGAGCCTCCGTCATGTGGGTTTTCTGAGCAATCCCGTGCACGTCCAAAATCAAAGCAACTTTACCGTCGCCCATAATAGTTGCTCCGGCAAAACAAGCTAGAGATTTTAGTTGTTTTCCTAAAGGCTTAACCACAATTTCTTGCGTGTCGTTGATGGCATCTACCACCAACCCAAAAGGTTTGTCTGTCGCTTGCACTACTACAATATTTAAAGCCTCATCTGTGTCGAATTGCGATTTTTTGCCGTTTTCTACAATTCCTGTTTCTAACTGTAATTCCCGATTCAAATAAATCAGTGGCAGCAGTCGCCCCCGCAACCGATAGACTGGCGTTCCGTGAAACATTTCGATTTTTTTAATTTGTTCTCCTTCCAAACGCATCAGTTCTAGCAAATTGACTTGAGGAATTGCGTAGCGAGATCCTCCGGTAGTAATAATTAATGTCGGAATAATCGCCAGAGTTAAAGGAATTTTTAACTTAAAAGTTGTGCCTTTACCGACTTGACTTTGAACGTCGATCGTGCCGCTGATTTTTTCTATATGTGTCTGCACAACGTCCATCCCCACTCCCCTACCGGAGATATTGGTGATTTTTTCGGCGGTTGAGAAACTGGGCATGAAAATTAAATTTAGGGCTTCGCGATCGCTCATTTTCGCTGCGTCAACAGCAGAAAACATTCCTTTTTGCACTGCCTTACTTTTAATTCGCTCTGGATCGATTCCCCCGCCGTCATCGGAGATTTCTATGTTTACCTGACCGCTTTCGTGATAGGCTCGCAGTAGCAGTTTACCGAAGGCGGGCTTGCCTTTGGCGACTCGCACTTCTGATGTTTCAATGCCGTGATCGAGGCAGTTACGGACTAAGTGAGTTAGCGGATTGGCGATCGCCTCGATTAAGGTTTTGTCTAATTCTGTTTCTTCTCCTTCCATTTCTAACTGTACTTGTTTGCCCAAGCTGAATGCTGTGTCGCGCACTACGCGGGGGAATTTGTTCCAGATAGTGCGAATTGGCTGCATTCTGGTCTTCATTACTCCTTCTTGCAGTTCGGAAGTAACTAAGTTTAAGCGGCTGGATACTGATTTTAATGTATCGTCATTTTGGGTGTTTGCTGTTTGGGTATTGGCAAATTCTAAGATTTGGTTGCGGCACAAAACGAGTTCGCCTACTAAGTTCATTAGTTTGTCCAGCAAGCCGACATCTACTCGGATTGCAGTATCGGAAATTTTGAATTTGTCACCCTCGGTATCCGCAGCATTTACCTGTTGGCTGGTAGTATTCGTAGCAGAGGGAATTAGCAATTGCTCGATCGACAATAAAGCATCTGCATACAAATGCTCTCGTGTCAACTCTGATTCTTCTGGTTCCTCGATCGCAACTTCTGGAGTTACTGAGTTGGATTCGGCGATCGCACTCGGCAACAATTCAGATGCAGTACCGCCGGATTCTTGGAGTTGCAAAAGTCGATCGAGCAATGCCGTGTGGGCGATGGGGCTTTCTTCTCCCGTCTTTTCCAGGGCTTCCATGTGCGATCGTACCGCGTCGATTGTCTCCAGCAAAGCGCTAGTAATATCGGGAGTCATCGTCAAAGTGCGATCGCGCAAGAGGCTGAGCAAATTTTCTCCTGCGTGCGCCACAGACTCCAGTTTTTCCACCCCCAAAAAACCGCTATTGCCTTTAATCGTGTGCAAACCGCGGTAAATCCGATTCATCACCTCTCTATCGGCATCATTTTTTTCTAAAGCTACTAAATCCTCCTCAATTTGGTTTAAGTATTCGTAGCCTTCAATCAGAAATTCCTTTACATCTTCATCAATTTCCATCGAGCCAGTTCCTTATTCATCGGTTTGACGCTGGATTAAAATAGGGTGCATCTGGTTTTGGCAAATATATCCGTAGGGGCGAAGCATGACCGTAGTCAATATGGGATTATAACTAATAACTTATATGCGGTCATGCTTCGCCCTCTTCAAAAACCAAATGCACTCTTAAAATAAATTATCGAATAGTTGAAAACTGTAGTGTGCCCCAGTCAGTGGATTTTAGATTTTAGATTTTAGATCGACTCCTCTAGATGGATCTGGGAGCTTGAACTATTGTCTAAAATTTTGAGTTCGACCCTCGTGAGTGTACGTGGCACGGTACCCGTTATTGGGCGGGGTCAGCTTTATTCGCGATCGTGCGATCGTAGCTAAATCATTGCCAACTTGACCTCATAAGTATACTATATCTATACGAATTAGCAAAAATTATTAACATCGCAGCCCCGCAGTCGTGTTTTTGAACTCTGGCAACAAAAAATCTGTATCAGGGTTTACCGCAACTGCCAAGGAAAATGCACGACTTACACACTCTTAGCGCGCCCAAACCCCGTTTCTTCCTAAAGGCCTGTCCCCAAACCTCTTATTTATCGTATAAACCGGGTTTCTTGAGCCAGCCATCGGATAGAAGCTGGCAGAATAAATGAATATAATTTTTCAGGATTGTTGCCTCCCAAGCTTTTTTTTGATAACTTCTGAAGTATACATAAATTTCGTCACTTTTCCACCTACAGAAAATGCTAGAACAAATAGAACAAGCGCAACAAAGATTCAACGTCCTCGATCGCGTTCCCATCGGATTGTGCGTGATCGCTCGCGATTTTACCGTGCTGTTTTGGAACCGCACATTAGAGCAGTGGACAAAGCTGCTCAAAAAAGAAATAATCGGAACTAACCTCAAAACTCACTTTCCCCAACTCGAAGAACCTAAATATCAAACTCGCTTAAAACAAGTATTTAACAATGGCTTGCCCACCGTATTTTCTCCCCAACTCCACCAGCCCCTAATTTCATCAAATTTACCCAACGGCAAACCGAGAGTTCACAACACAAACGTCACTCCCATACCAGCCATCAAAGGAGAAGGTTTTTATGCTTTAATAGCGGTTCAAGATGTTTCCGAAGTAACGCAGCGCATCCAAACCTATCAGCAAGAAATTAAACACCGATTAGTAATAGAAGAAGAACTTAAACGCGCCACAACTGACGCCGAAGCTGCCAACCGAGCCAAAAGTGAATTTTTGGCAATGATGAGCCACGAAATCCGCACGCCGATGAACGGAGTCATTGGCATGACTGAGCTGTTGCTAGATACGCAACTTTCGCCAAACCAGCGCAATTTTGTGAATACAATTCGTACCAGCGGCGATTCTTTGCTGGCAATTATTAACGACATTCTCGACTTTTCTAAGATAGAAGCAGGCAAGCTGGATTTAGAACAAGAACCGTTTAATCTCAGAAACTGTGTCGAAGAAGCTTTAGATTTAGTCGCGATGAAAGCTGCGGAAAAACAGCTAGACTTAGCTTGCGAATTGGATGCCAGTGTTCCCGCCTTCCTGTACGGAGATGTCACCAGACTTCGCCAAATATTGATAAATTTGCTCGGCAATGCTACCAAATTTACCGAAGCAGGTGAAGTGGTAGTTAAAGTAACAGCAAAACCCATTGCCGACAATGCTGTAGAAGTTACGCAAACTAACTCAATTTCTCAAATAAATATTGGGCTTGACAGCGAAAAATTCAGGCATAAACCAGCTTTAAATTCTTCTCTGTCAGACTCTGATGCTGCCGATTCTAAATATCTAGAACCATCACAAATTAGTAACTACGAAATTCAATTTACTGTGAGGGATACAGGCATCGGAATTTCGCCCGATCGCAAAAACATACTATTTAGAGCCTTCAGTCAAGTTGACAGTTCCACAACTCGCAAATATGGCGGTACTGGCTTGGGCTTAGCCATCAGCAAACGCCTCAGCGAAATCATGGGTGGCACTATGTGGGTAGAAAGCGAAATCGGCAAAGGTTCTAAATTTTCTTTTAGCATCAAAGCTCAGCCAGCACCGGCTAATGAAGAAATATTAAACCTGAATGTACCCCAGCCTCAACTAGCAGGTTTGCGACTGCTGCTAGTTGACGATAATCCCACAAACCGCAAAATTCTTACCCTGCAAGCTATGTCTTGGGGAATGGTTGTCCGCGCAGCAAAATCTGGCGCGCAAGCGCTGAAAGTGCTGCAATATGAAACTATGTTTGACATAGCGATTCTAGACTTTCATATGCCAGAAATGGACGGCATTACTTTAGCAGAAAAAATTCGAGAATTTCCTCAAGGTAAAAATTTACCTTTAATGATTTTGAGTTCTGGGGGCAGGCCATCTCGCCGCGAATTTCAAGGGCGAGTTGAATTCGCAGCTTTTGTATACAAACCAATTAAGCAAGCACAGCTCCATGAAGTTTTGCTTCGCATCTTGGGCGGGGAATGTACCCCAATTCAACCGTGTTTTTCGCAGCCTCAATTTAATTCACAATTAGCCGAAACACTGCCTTTGAAAATGCTGTTGGTAGACGATGTAGAACTCAATCAAATGGTAGCAGGGCAGATGTTGCAGAAGTTAGGTTACAGTGCAGATTTTGCCAGCAGCGGACAAGCAGCTTTGGATGCTTTGGAGCGTTCGGAATACGATATTGTGTTTATGGATATGCAGATGCCAGAAATGGACGGTTTGGAAACTACTCGCCTGATCCGCCAGCGATTTTCGGGAAATTTAATATTAGAAAATCCAGCTCCAGAATCTGGATTTTCAGCAACAGACGAGCAATCTCACAATCCAAAATCGACTTCTCCTTGGATTATTGCGATGACGGCTAATGCGATGCAGGGCGATCGCGAACTTTGTTTAGATGCTGGCATGAATGATTATATCAGTAAGCCGGTGCGAGTCCAGGCGATCGTTCAGGCGATCGCGCAGTACGATCGACAAACCGGGCGATCCAAATCCTATTCAGATCTTAACAATTGGCAGACTCAGCCGACAGACTCTGCTTCCCAAGCTCAGCCTGGAAACGAAATGAAAAATGTTGCACCCGCAGTTGATGAAACTGCGTTGGAAGAGTTAAAGCATTTAATCGCCCGCGCAGGTGTTTTGATTTCACAAATTGAAGGTGGAAGTCAATCGGGAGTTGCAAATTTTCCTCCTAATTCTGGGGAAATTGTAGCGGGTACTAATAACATTAAATTTCCGACTTTACCTGCTGTGACAGTTCCTAGATTAGAGGCAGAAAACTCCCAAATTTTACCGCCAGCCACACCGCAAAATTTTCTACCCGAAACAGCACAAACCGAAATAGAATTGCCGCCTCTTGACAGTCAAACTTTTGAAGAATTGACGGATTTACTGGGAGAAGAAGCTGAAGAATTTTGGATCGAGCTAGTAGATAAATTTCTGGAAGTTGCACCGCCAAAATTGCAGGAACTCGCCGATGCTGTCAATCAATTGAATGCTCCCGCAATTAAAGCCTCGGCTCACGCTCTTAGAGGTGCTTGTACGACAGTCGGAGCCATGCCTTTGTTTCAATTGTGCGCGCAGCTCGAAGAGATGGCCCGGAAGAAAACTCTCTCAGGTAGCGAGGTTCTGATGTGCAAAATTGCAGCCGAATATCAGCGGGTAAAAGCGGCTTTGTCATCTAGTTGATTGCTATCGAAGAAGGAAGTTCCGCAACGGATTTATTTGCAGCATCTCAATGAGTCAATCGTGTACGCAAGTATCACAATACTTAAAGGTTTTTTAGGTACGTTATTGCGATAGAGCGCTCAAGCGCAACAACGTACCTTTTTTAAAGTGCCACTTGTCTCCAGGAGTGTGAGTGTAAAAAGCAAAAATAATTGACAAAAGCAACCCGATATGGTGTGTCGGTGGCGCGGGACGATCGATCGCCCGTTTTCCGCAAAATGTTCAACATTTAGGCCATTTAGCCAATTGCGAAAATTTAAAAGTTCTGACATAATCTGATAGAATTCTCAACACGATCTCAATAGCAACGTGACGGCTCAATTGCTAACTTTTCAGATACTGTAACAAAATGTCAGTATAAAAAGTGACAGATTATCCTATCCGTTGCCGAAAGTTAAGTATTCCATGGAGTATGAGATTATACAGTTGTTAAAAATCATCAGAGTGCGATCGATCTACAGTGAACTCATCCATTTCAACGCAGAAATTAAATCTGCTGCTGACTAAGAACTTGATGCTATTTTCACAAGAATATGATTAGTGCTGACTTTAGAATCAACTCGCAAACCACGCCCCAAATTCTGATCGTCGATGACGAAGCAACCCAGCAGCTATTTACCCGCCGGATTATGGAAAAAGAAGGCTATCGGGTAATTGAGGCATCAAACGGACAAGAATGTTTGGACATTTGTCAAGAAACTCTCCCAGATATTGTCCTATTGGATGCGATGATGCCTGTAATGGACGGTTTTACTTGCTGCGCCCAACTCCAGGCTAATCCCCAAACGCAAAAAATCCCGGTGCTGATGATTACAGCACTAGATGATAAAAAATCTGTCAATCAAGCTTTTGAAGTAGGAGCAACAGATTATGTGACGAAGCCGATTCACTGGCCAGTGCTGATTCAGCGAGTGCGGCGCTTGATTCAACAGTCTCAACTGTATCAGCAGTTGATGGAAAGCCAAGAGAAAACTCAAAAATTATTACTGAATATTTTACCAGAGTCGATCGCACTCCGGCTCCAAGAAGAATCAGCCCCAGACTTAGTAATTGCCGATCACTTCCCCAATGTCAGCGTCTTATTTGCTGATATGGTAGGCTTTACCAAGCTTGCCTCAGAAATGCCTCCTATTGAATTAATTGTCAAACTCAATTCTATTTTCTCAGAATTTGACCAGCTAACTCAGGAATACGGCTTAGAAAAAATTAAGACTATTGGGGACGGCTATATGGTAGCATCTGGATTGCCCATCCTCCGGGACGATCATGCTGACGCGATCGTGCAAATGGCCCTAGCCATGCAGCAAGCTATGACGCGGCTAAACACACAAACAAAAGAATTTCACAGCCTGCGAATTGGCATTCACTCCGGGCCTGTGGTTGCAGGGGTCATCGGAACTAAAAAGTTTAGTTACGACCTTTGGGGCGACACGGTAAACACGGCAAGCCGCATGGAACAATATAGTTTTCCCGGCTGCATTCAAGTGACAGAAGACACTTACAAGCAGTTGTCAACAAAACATTTGTTTGCAGAAAGAGGAATGATTGATGTTAAAGGCAAAGGTAAGATGAAAACTTACCTCTTAGATTGTTCAGAACATCTCAACAGATGTACTGCATGAATTGGTAATCAATAATGGTTAATGTGAAGTCGTACATGAGGGTCAAAAAATACCTCAAACGTAGTATCAATCAACGGTTTGATACTTAGGTCTAGATGCCCCCTTAGCTTGCCCCCTACTCCCCCTTAACAAGCAGGGCGGTTTTATTGTCATCATAGAAATAGGTACGTAGTTGGGCTTGGGCCCTCTATACAGGTATGTTTAAAGGGAGCATCTCAGTTTTGCATTTATAGTGCTGTCCCCACTCGCGATTTGTAGAATACGCGAGCGGGGACAGCACTATAATAAAAAAAATGCTTTTCACAAAACTGAGATGCTCCCTGTTTAAAGAGGGCTAAAGCCCAACTACGTACCTTGATTAATATGACAGTTGGGTTTAATCGGCCATCCGACCTTTGAGCGATGTTTTCGGTAGTTTCAGATGTCTTTTCCCGACAATAAAACTACCCTGCTTCGATCGGGGGATTTAGGGAGATCTAGACTCTGATATAAACCAGAGATACAAAGGTTTTCAGCCAATTCCCAATTCCCAATTCCCAATTCCCAATTCCCAATTATTAAGGAGCGCGCCAAAATGGGTTTAGTTTTAATTGTAGATGATGCAGCATTCTCTCGGCGGATGATTCGCAAAGCTGTTGAAGAAGCCGGACATCAAGTGATAGAAGCAGCCAACGGACAAGAAGGCTTAGATATGGCTGCATCCAAGTCGCCAGACTGCATGATGACAGATTTGTTAATGCCAGAAATGGACGGTTTCGCCTTGCTAAAAGCCCTGGGCGAAAAAGGCTCTAAAATTCCAGTCATCGTACTTTCAGCAGATATTCAAGACAGCGCTAGGCAGAAGTGCGAAGAATTGGGAGCATTTATGATGCTGAAAAAGCCCCCAAAAGCTCCCGAGATTCAGGCTGCAATCCAAAAAGCTCTGGATAGCAAATAGGAGATATCAGAGTGGAGCTAACAGCAGATGAAATAGATGCTTTGAAGGAGCTAATCAATATTGGTGTGGGAAGTGCCGCTGGAATGTTGAATGAAATGATTCAATTTCCCATCCAGTTGCAGATTCCAGATATTGACCTTGTATCAGCCAATGAGCTGCGAAGCGAATTAAAAAAACGCTTCGGTATAGAGCCTCTTTCCACGGTGCAGCTAGGCTTTAACGGCTCATTTAGCGGCAGCGCCCAGCTACTTTTTCCTACCGAAAGTGCAGTGAATTTAGTTTCTGTTCTCACTGGTGAAGAAAAGGGAAGTCCTGACCTTGATTCTCTCAAAATTAGTACCCTCAGTGAGGTGGGGAATATGATCATTAACGGTGTCATGGGTTCAATTGGCAACGTTCTAGACCAACCGTTAGACTATGAGGTTCCCTATTACGCAGAGGAAGAAATTGAGGAGTTACTGTTAAAAGAAAAGTCTCTCGATACCGGGAGCGTGCTGTTGGCTCCAGCTCACTTTAGTATTGAAGAACTGCAAATTCAAGGAGACATTTTGCTGTTTTTCGATGTGGGTTCGTTTCAAATGCTGCTGAAGGCGATCGCCGCGGCATCTTAAATACCGCAAATATTCCTCATGCAAACCGGATGTTTTGTGTCCCAGACTTTCAACAGTTGACAGTTGACAGTTGACAGTTGACAGTTTGAGAGCGATCTCTACCTAGAAGGAAGAGGATTGGAGTAATGAATAGTGTGATTTTAATTTCTCCCGATCGGGGTTACGGCTTTCAACCAATTCTTTCTGGTAAGCACAGAGCGGGTTTCGGGCTGCCAGTACCGAGAATGTGTGACGTAAAAGTACGCGCGTGCGAAGCTATCCCGTAGGGAATCGCCCTCCCTGATAAATTGTATAAAACTACCTAAAACATGGATACACAAAATCAATCAACAGCCTCAGAATCTTCCGAAATTGACTCGGAACCCAGCAATTTGGTAGCGACAACAATTGCAGAAACAGCAGAGAGTTTCAGCAACCAGTACCAACAGCAACTGATTATCGCTCTGGCAGCAGTCAGAGATGGCGACTTTAGCGTTCGTTTACCCGCCGACAACGGCTTGGGTGAAATTGCCAAAGTCTTTAATGAAATGGTGAGTGTCAATGAAAAATTTGCTGACGAAATAGAGCGCGTCAGCCAAGCAGTTGCCGAAGAAGGCAAAGTACCAAAATCAAGAGAAATCAAAGAATTTAAAGGTTCTTGGGTTAGCAGTATTGACGCGGTGAATGCAACGCTAAACAGCTTAGTTGCGCCGACAATAGACATAGCGCGAGTGCTGCACGCTGTAGCTAAAGGCGATTTGTCCGAAAAATTTAGCTTAGAGTTTGAAGGCAAACCAATCAAAGGATTGTTCCGCCGCATTGGGACTACTCTCAACAAAATGGTAGACCAATTAAATAGTTTTGCTTTAGAAGTAACTCGCGTCGCCCGCGAAGTTGGTAGCGAAGGCAAATTGGGAACCCAAGCAGAGGTAGAAGGGCTATCGGGTATTTGGCAAGAACTGACGGCAAGTGTTAACTTGATGGCGGCAAATCTGACTCATCAAGTACGAAATATTACTAAGGTTGCAACGGCAATTAGCGTCGGCGATTTGAACGAAAAAATTACGGTTGAAGCCGCAGGGGAAATTTCGCAACTGAAAGATACTCTCAATCAAATGGTTGACAGTCTCAACGATTTTGCCAAAGAGGTGACGCGGGTAGCAAAAGAGGTGGGAACTGAGGGGAAACTTGGGGGTCAAGCACAAGTTCACGGAGTAGCTGGCGTCTGGAAAGATTTAACGCAAAATGTTAATCTAATGGCGAGCAATCTTACCAATCAAGTACGCAATATTGCGGAAGTTACTACGGCGGTAGCTCAGGGAGATTTGTCTAAAAAAATTACTGTAGAAGCTGAAGGGGAAATTCTGGATCTGAAGAATACGATTAATGAAATGACTGTTCAGCTTAATGAGTTTGCTTTAGAAGTTACGCGAGTTGCTAGAGAAGTTGGCGTTGAGGGCAAATTGGGAGGTCAAGCAACTGTTGATGGTTTGTCGGGTACTTGGCTGAGTTTGGCTGGTAATGTGAATATTATGGCGGCTAATCTTACGGAGCAAGTTCGGAGTATTGCGGAAGTTTCTACTGCTGTGGCTAAGGGAGATTTGTCGAAGCAAATTACTGTGGAAGTTCAAGGAGAAGTTCTGGAACTGAAAAATACGTTGAATACTATGGTTGACCAGCTTAATACTTTTGCAGATGAAGTAACGGGGCTGGCGAAACAGGTAGTTGCAGGACAGTTGGGAGGGCAGGCGACTGTTCCTGATATCAGCGGTACTTGGAAAGATTTGACGGATAATGTTAATCTGATGGCGGCTAATTTGAACGCTCAGGTGCAGCAAATTTCTCAAGTTGCGATCGCAGTTAGCAGTGCTTCGGAGGAATTGATTAGCGAAAGTCAAAATATGGGGGCGGCGGCTGAAGAAACTTCGGCTCAAGCAGGGATGGTATCTGCGGCGGCGGATTTAGTTAATAGCAATACTCAATCGGTGGCTACCGGCATCGAGGAGATGAATGTGAGTATTAAGGAAATTGCTAAGAATGCTTCGGAAGCTGCGACGGTTGCTAATTCGGCGGTGAGGATGGCGGAAACTACGAATCAAACTATTACTAAACTCGGCGTTAGTAGTGCAGAGATTGGTAATGTTGTCAAGGTGATTACTTCGATCGCCCAACAGACTAATTTGCTGGCTCTGAATGCTACAATCGAGGCGGCTCGGGCTGGAGAAGCGGGCAAGGGTTTTGCGGTGGTGGCGAATGAGGTGAAGGAGTTGGCGAAACAAACGGCGGCGGCGACTGAGGATATCAGCAAGAAGGTGGAGGCTATTCAAGCTGATACTAAAAGCTCCGTACAGGCGATCGGCCAAATTACTTCTATTATCAACCAAATCAGCGATTTCCAAACGACGATCGCCAGTGCAGTGGAGGAACAAACGGCTACAACTACCGAAATTGCGCGCAATGTCAACCAAGTTGCGATCGGTTCCTCCGAAATTGCCCGCAATATTACCAGCGTCGCCGATGCAGCGGGAAGTACCGCCACCAGTGCTAGCAATACTCAAAATTCTGCGATCGAATTATCGAAAACGGCCGCTCAATTGCAAGGACTTGTCAATCAGTTTAAGTATTGATTTGGATAATAGATAATGGGGAATTGATAATGGGTAATGAGTAATGAGTAATGGGTGAGTTAAGGTGGGCAATGCGCTCCCTAAATAATTAATTCCCAATCCCCAATTCCCAATTCCCAATTCCCAATTCCCAATTCCCAATTCTCAATTCCCTAAAATGAAAACCTACTCAAAACCAATTTCATTAATTCTGATTGGAGGCTTTTCGGATTCAGAAAATCAGACATTGCGCGAAACGTTAAAAGCAGACGAATATGTATTTGCCACAACTACAGATTTATACAATTGTTTAGATATTGCTGAGTGCCACCATCCCAAAGCTGTCATCCTAAATTTTGCAGCCATAGAACACAATTATTTAGCAATTATCCAATTCTTGCAATTATTACAAATACCCACGATAATTCTCAGCGACGACTTAGCAAGGAATATGATTCAGTATTTGTCGCTGGCAGGAATATTCGCAACTCTCAAAAAAACTAACAATGAATTAGAATTGCGGCACACCGTGGCAACTGCGGCTTATCCAAATAACGCCGATCCAATTAATTCTCACAGTCAACTGCGGAATTTCAACCTAGCCAAGCTCGAAACCGGAAAACACACAAAATTACAGGATGTTGTCAACAAAGCCATCGGCACAGCAGTTTCTCAGATGAGCGAAATGATTGCGTGTGAGGTAGAATGTGAAATGCCTTCATCTCAAGCGCTGTCCCCGATATTTTTGCAAAAAAACCTAATTGAAACCTTGGGAAAAAACCTAATAGCTGTAGCGCAGCTTGATTTTAACGGCAATTTATCAGGTTCGGCTCAGATGTTGTTTTCCTGCGAAGCTGCTGATGCTCTTGTTTTAGCTCTCAACGGCGGCGGCGATGTAACCAGCGAGGAATTCAAGCAAGATAAGGCTGACATCTTGGGGGAAATTGGCAATTTAGCTATTAGCGGTATTGTCGGCACTTTTAGTAATACCTTAAAATACAATCTCGGTTATGTAGTTCCCCACTATATAGAAGGTTCGGCGGAGGAAATATTTAGCGCTATGAATTTTAATATGCGCTCAACAATTCTACTATTTATGTCTCATTTTAAAATTATCGATCTTGGCGTAGAAGGCGATTTAATTCTGTTTTTTCAAGCTCGCTTACTGCTCGATCTGTTATTTCGAGTTTAATAGAAAATGTCCCAGATCAAGGTTTTAATTGTTGATGATTCGGTAGTGGTGCGCCGATTGTTAAGTAACGTACTCGACGGCGATGCAGCACTGGAGGTTGTGGGGACTGCACCCAATGGTAGAATTGCTTTAGCCAAGATTTCTCAGGTGAATCCAGATTTGATTGTGCTGGATGTGGAAATGCCGGAAATGGATGGTTTGGAGACGCTAGTGGCAATCCGAAAACTTGACAAAAATATTCCTGTAATTATGTTTAGCGCGCTCACAGAGTTGGGCGCTGTTGCTACTTTAAATGCTCTGGCGCTGGGTGCTACGGATTACGTGACTAAGCCTCATAATATGAAGAGCAAGGAAGCGGCGCTAGAACACATCCGCGAGCAATTGATTCCGAAAATTAAGGTTTTTTGCAATGGTGGCAAGATGCCAAAAGTGGGGAATATTCAAGTACCTAAGACTCACAATAATCCCACACCATTGCCAGTTAAATCGGGTTTGATTTCGTCGAATTCAGCGGTCAATTTTAAATCTAAAATCGAAATTGTAGCGATTGGGGTTTCGACGGGTGGGCCAAATGCTTTGGAAACTATTTTGCAGGATTTGCCGGCTAATTTTCCTGTACCAATTGTGATTGTGCAGCATATGCCGCCGGTGTTTACGAAGCGTTTAGCCGATCGCCTGACCGAAAAGTGCAAAATTAGAGTGGAGGAGGCTGTGACGGGAAGTATTGTTGAGCCAGGAGTTGCTTGGATAGCGCCCGGTGATTACCATCTGGTTTTGGAAAAACAGGGTTTTGGGGTGCGTATTCGCACGCATCAAGAGGCGCGAGAAAATTCTTGCCGCCCTGCGGTTGATGTGCTGTTTCGATCGACTGCTAAGATTTACGGTGCTGGAGTTTTGGGTGTGGTGCTGACGGGAATGGGGCAGGATGGGCTGCTGGGCTGTCAGAATATCCGGGAGGCTGGGGGTAAGATTATCGTTCAAGATGAGGCTAGCAGCGTTGTCTGGGGGATGCCGGGAAGTGTGGTTAATTCTGGTTTTGCCGATCGAGTGGTATCCTTACAAGACATGGCACGCGAAATTATCGATCGAGTAATGAGTCAGTAGTCAGTTGGCAGTTGGCAGTTGGCAGTTGGCAGTTGGCAGTAGTCATTAGTTATTAGTTATTAGTTATTAGTCATAGTGCGAGCGTCCCCGCTCGCGAACGTTATTAGTCATTAGTTAGTTGCTACAAATTCTCTTCGGATCGATGCCCGATGCCCTGCGCGGGCCAATGCCCCATTCCCCATTCCCCATTCCCCATTCCCCATTCCCCATTCCCCATTCCCCATTCCCCATTACCCATTACCCATTACCAATGTCTCGACCAACATTATATATTGCCATCACCAATCATGGATTCGGCCATGCCGTCCGAGTTTCCTCCGTAGCTGCAAAAATCCAAGAATTAAACCCAGATATCTTACTAATTATCACCACAACTGCACCTCGTTGGCTGCTAGAATGTTATATTACTGGTGATTTCATCCTCCGTCCCCGCGCTTTTGATGTCGGAGTTGTGCAGGCTGATAGTTTGCATATGGATCAAGAGGCGACTCTCGAAAAATTGCGGGAAATTCGGGAAAAGCAAAATTCACTAATTGCAGGCGAAGTGAATTTTCTTAAGCAAAATCGCGTGGGTTTGGTGCTGGCAGATATTCCTCCTTTAGCAACGCGAATGGCCGCAGCGGCTGGGGTTCCTTGCTGGATGATGAGCAATTTTGGGTGGGACTTTATCTATCGAGATTGGGGCGGAGAATTTGACGAAATGGCGGATTGGATTGGTGAATGCTTCGGAAAGTGCGATCGGCTTTTTCGTCTTCCTTTACACGAACCGATGCCAGCTTTTCCTAATATTGAAGATGTCGGCTTGACTGGCGGCAATCCTCGTTACAGCAATGAGCAAATTCGGGAAGTATTTGGAATTGAATCACCGACGGAAAAAACTGTGTTGCTGACTTTTGGCGGACTGGGTTTAGAGGCAATTCCTTATCACAATTTACAGCAATTTAGCGATTGGCAATTTATCACTTTTGATGCGGGAGCTCCCGATTTGCCGAATTTGATTAGAGTCAAACATCAGCAGTTTGCACAATCTTTCCCAATTTTACCGCGCCCGGTCGATATGATGCCTGTCTGCGGCCGCATGGTTTCTAAACCGGGATACAGCACTTTTTCGGAAGCTTTGCGCTTGGAAATACCTGTTGTTTCTATCATGAGAGATGGTTTTGCCGAAGCTGCTGTCTTGTTGGAGTGGCTGGAAAAGTATGCGGAACACCAAGTTGTGACTGCGGCGGAGTTTTTTGAGGGGGATTGGGGGTTTTTGCACAAGCCGCTGCACCCGCCCCGTTTGTCGGATAAGTTGGATAAGCACGGTACGGAGGCGATCGCCCAAGCTGTTGTAGACTATTTTAAAGATGAGGATTAGGATGACGGCGATTGAAATCTCGTCTACACCAACAATAGACGAACAATTGCATTCCCAAGCTTTGCTATCTTGAAATTATCTGCGTTTATCTGTGTTAATCTGCCTGACATCTGCGGTTGACATATCAATTAAAGATTGATGCAAAAAATCTAAAATCTAAAATCTAAAATCTAAAATCGAATGCTTCATCACCAAGAAATACTCAAAATTAAAACTACAGGCAAGTCTCTGTACAATATCAGTCTTAAGATAGAAGATGTGGTAGCAAATTCAGGTATTAAAACAGGACTTTGTAGCTTGTTTTTGCGCCACACTTCTGCTAGCTTGGTGATTCAAGAAAATGCTGATCCGGATGTACTGACGGATTTGGCTAATTTTTTGGCGAAACTGGTACCGGAGGGCGCAAGTTACATTCACGATGCCGAAGGCCCAGACGATATGCCGGCGCACATTCGCACTGTACTGACTCATACTTCCGAACAAATCCCGATCGCACGCGGTAGATTATTGTTAGGAACTTGGCAGGGAATTTACCTCTGGGAACACCGCCAGCGGGGCCACATTCGCGAACTCGTGGTTCACATCAGCGGCAGTTGACAGGATGGGCATGGGGCATGGGGCATGGGGCATGGGGCATCGGTAACTGGTAATTGGTAATTGGTTGCTACTCATTTGTGATTGGTATCCCCTTACAAATAACAAATAACAAATAACAAATAACTACCGACTGCTGACTGCTGACTTTATTTATTAGAACGTTCGATAGGAATTTGTACTTCACTGATTTTAGTGGATTCCGGCGTCATGGGCGAATTGTAAAAAAAGCGGCGCGGCGGCCCGGCTATTTCGTATTCGGGATGTTGTTGAAGCCAATCTTTGAGTTGGGAGAGGTTATTTTCGTAGCTTTCCCAAGTGTAGGCGCCGCGCACGCCGATACTGACAACTGTCATCGGTGAAGTATCCGTGACTTCCACAGCAGGGTTAACGCTGCTGGGGGCGATATTTGGTGCGGGATACAGGAATGAAACTTCTGCAACAGGAATTGCATCGATTTGCTCGGAAGTTGCAGTGTAGCGCGCTTCTACTGGCGTTGTCATCGCAATTTGGTTGTTGCTGATGTGTTGAAATAAGGAATTGAATGCGATTCCTGTCGCTTGTCGCAAATCGCCCGCGTGGGTGTAGGTGACAGCGCGGTACTGAGGATATTGCTTAACTTCTATGACGCCAATATTTGCGGGCTCAGGAAATCCACTTGGTAATACCATTTTTGATGTTTGATTTGAGGTTTTACACTAAACAATGAGGAAAGACTTACTCCGCAAGGGTTTTAAACTTGCGGGCAGTTGCATTGTTTTTGGCAACTGTTATAAATAGGTTGAGATTGTTTGCAGACGATCGCTCTAGTGGCACAATCAGTTTAGCAGTTATTCAGGGTGCTGCTAACTGTCGATCGCCTAAAATTAAGTTTAGAGATTTATTAACTAACCTCGTAATAATACGGACGGCGCTAAGTAAGCAGAGAAACATTAATCAAGTTGTCCTTGGAAAATGAGGGTTTTTCAGGGGCGTCTGCTATTTTTGTCGGAAAATATTCCGCTGTGAAGTCGATCGAGCTGTGCGTTCTCAGCTATTCTCACACCGATCGGGTTCAACTACAGGGTCAATTATATCGCTTTCAGGGAATGACATATGAACAAGATTCTAGTGATTGAGGACGATAGAGTAATTCGCGAGAATATTCTCAAACTCCTCAAAGCTGAAGGTTTCGACGTGACGGGTGCAGAAAATGGAGCGATCGGCTTAAATGCGGCGGTGTCAAATCTTCCTGACGTGATTCTTTGCGATGTAATGATGCCGCAACTTGACGGCTATGGGGTGCTGGCGGCATTGCGATCGCATCCTGTTACTGCTACAGTACCTTTTGTGTTTCTGACTGGTAAAGCCGAGCGCTCTGAAATGCGCCAAGGCATGGAATTGGGAGCTGATGATTACCTGACTAAGCCTTTTACTAAAGCTGAACTTGTGGGCGCCGTATCGAGCCGCTTGAAAAAACAAGCAGCTTTGGCCAAACAGCAGAGTAATTTGCGATCGGAAAGCAACGAATTGCTGCAAGAAGCCGCAGATAAATTAGAGCAGATAAAAACAAATCTGTGCGGCGCCCTCGATCGAGAAGAATTCCAAGTTTACTATCAGCCGCAGATCGATGTTCAGACGGGTCAAATTATGAGCGCCGAAGCCTTAGTGCGCTGGCTGCATCCAGAAAAAGGGCTGATTTCGCCCGCCGAATTTATTCCAGATGCTGAAGCAACTGGTTTCATCGTACAATTAGGCGAGTGGGTTTTGCAAACAGCTTGCAGGCAAATGCAACTTTGGCAAAACGCTGGTTTTTCCTTGCAGCAAGTAGCGGTAAATCTGTCGCCGCGCCAATTTAACCAGGCGAATCTCAGCAGCAGAGTTGCCGAAATTTTAGCAGAAATTGGTTTAGCACCGAGCAGTTTGGAATTAGAACTCACCGAAAGTATGATGGTGAAGGATGCCGAAAGTGCGATCGCTACTTTGCAACAATTGAAAGATTTAGGAGTTTCTATATCTATTGACGATTTCGGCACAGGCTATTCTTCCTTAAGCTATCTGACACAATATCCCTTCGATGTTTTAAAAATTGACCGCTGTTTTATCAGCAACATTACCGATGGTTGCACAAATGCAGCGATTGTGAAAGCGATTATTGAAATGGCGCACAGTCTCTGTCTTGAAGTAGTTGCCGAAGGAGTTGAAACAGAAGCAGAAAGAGATTTTCTCTGGCGCTACGAGTGCGATGCTATGCAAGGATATTTGTTCAGCCCTCCCGTGCCGGCCGCGGATTTTGAGGAGTTGCTAGTAGAGGGGAAATAAGCTGTACTGCATCTAGATTGTGTATGCTGTTCGAGAGGGAGAGGACTATAACTGCTTCGCTCGGAGGGTAAAGAAAGGAGGAGAGAATTTTTGATGGTCATCGCAATATACAATTTAAATTCAGTACAGCTTACTTATCGGCTACTGCCACTCTTTCTGTCTCGATAAATATCAATAAAACCTTTGTAATTTTCTTTCTATCAAGACAGATAATGTACGAGTTTTGGGTAATAAATATTTATGATAATTTTAATAAAATTTTATGGTTTAAGCTGAGATAAACTGACTTAAAATGATAACATAAAATCTCTGCTTTAGCGCATACAAGTTCCCCCTGATATCAAATCCGATTCCATCGTTCTGTATTCATCTCTATCTTCCCTCTCTGTGCCCTCTGTGTTCTCTGTGGTTAAATCATTCCGATACAACCAGAAAAGAAGCTAAAAAAATAAATATTCCTCCAGGTTTCCAGCCAAAATTAAGAGTTCGATCTATGCTGTTACCATTTAAATCGCCAAAAGCAGATACGCAAAAAACCAAGCGACACAATCCCTCGCGGGTGCGCGATCATTTAGCAAACGAGCGCACTTATTTAGCGTGGATGCGAACAGCGATCGCCCTGATGGGTTTTGGCGTCGTCATCGTCCGCCTGCGAGCCTTCCACCCGCCTCTTTTGCCGACTCCGGGTAATGGCTGGAAGTTGGGTTTGCTGTTTTCTGTGGTGGGTTTGCTGACAGTGTTAATTTCCACTCAGCACTACTTTGCTGTGCGTCACGATATCGATTACGATACTTACGAACCTACGGACAGGTGGGTACTGCTGTTTAGTTTGGCGATCGTACTTTTGGGCATGGGAGTAATTTATTTTATCTTCTCAGTTCCCGGTACCGCAGCTAGTTTCATGAGTCCCGAATAATCCGAGTGTTTCCTAAATATATCTAAAAATATATAGCCTTTCTCAAAAAGATGAGGTATAACTGGCAGATCGTATAACCGCTTAGACGTATAGGGCTCGCATCCCAACAACGTACCTCATCTTTCGCTAGATCCGCTATATCTAAAAGTGCGATCGCCCCAGATATTTCCTTCAAGCCGATGACAGTAGACGAGGAAAAACTCAAGCAGGAAAATCTGTCAAAGGCGATCGATCGCTCTGCAAACGAACGAACCTTTCTCTCGTGGATGCGAAGTGCGATCGCCCTCATGGGTTTTGGCGTCCTGATCGTGCGGTTTCGCGTCGTGCAAATCCCCATACAGCACCGTCACGGCACGGGTTGGAAGTTGGGTTTAGTCTTCTCTCTGGTGGGTTTAGCAACCGTGTTAATCTCAACTAAACAATACTTTATTGTGCGCCGCCAAATTGATGAGAATACCTACGAACCGTCAGATGGGTTGATATTTCTCTTCAGTTTAGCTGTTGGGTTATTGGGGATGGGAGTAATTTTTTTTATTTTTGCAGCCGCCGTAAGTTCGCGCAGTTTTGTTATCCCCAATTGATTGCACAAAGCATTGATACCATCTCTAGTAAATCACCCGTCACAAAAAAGGTTCGTAGTCAGGACTTTAGTCCTTCTTCCTGAGGACTTTAGTCCTCCTTAAGAACCACTTTTATTATAAAAACTACTGGTATTATAGTATTTAGAGAGCAGCACGATGGGACTGCGCTGAAAAGTTGCCAGATGTGGGAGTATCAGCAATATTTGAGATATGGCACTATTCTCAATAAGTTATTGAAAAGCGGGCGGGACAGCCCACAATCAAATTAATTCTTTGTGGAACAGGCAAAACGCCTGTTGTTGAGAATAGTGCCATATATCCAAAAAATCGAACTCGACGCTTGAAACCACGTCAGAGTCAAACTCTCGTCTAGGCCAAGCAGACTAAAGAACAAACAGCGTTTTTGGGCCAGATGATGTGTAGCTAGGGCAATATAGAAGATTTCAGGTACGAATTGATCTATCTGAGGTGCGATCGCCCGCAATTTATATCACAATAGTTATTTCAGAAGCCTACAGGCCTCAGCTTTGACAAATTATCAGAATAGTAAATTCTAACAAAAACAGCACTATGGGAAAACCAACAGGCTTTATCGAATTCTTGCGCGAATTGCCCTCCGAACTCTCACCAGTCGATCGAATCCACAACTGGGACGAATTTCACCTACCGATGGAGGAAGACAAACTCCGCAGCCAAGGCGCGCGCTGCATGGACTGCGGCATCCCATTTTGCCACACGGGCAGCATCATCAGCGGCATGGCAAGCGGCTGCCCGATTAACAACCTCATCCCCGAATGGAACGACTTAGTATATCGGGGATTGTGGAAAGATGCCCTAGACAGACTGCACAAAACCAACAACTTCCCCGAATTCACCGGCAGAGTCTGTCCCGCACCCTGCGAAGGCGCTTGCGTGCTCGGCATCAACAACCCGCCTGTCACGATTAAAAATATCGAAGCGTCGATTATCGATAAAGGCTGGGATGAAGGCTGGATTACCGCCGAACCACCAGCTAAACGCACCGGCAAAAAAATCGCTGTTATCGGTTCCGGGCCCGCTGGTTTGTCGGCTGCGGCGCAATTGAACAAAGCCGGTCATTTGGTAACTGTATACGAAAGAGCCGATCGACCGGGAGGCCTGTTAATGTACGGCATCCCCAACATGAAATTGGACAAAGAACAAGTCGTGATGCGCCGCCTCAAAGTCCTCGAAGACGAAGGCGTAACATTTGTCTGCAACACCGAAGTCGGGAAAGACTTACCAGCCGAACAACTGCTAAAAGAATACGACTCAGTTGTAATCTGTACCGGCGCCACCAAACCCCGCGACTTAGGCATCGAAGGGCGGGAATTAAAAGGCATCCACTTCGCGATGGACTTTTTGACAGCCAACACCAAAGCAGTATTAGACAAGAGCACCAACGATAACTTCATCTCCGCCGAAGGCAAAGATGTGGTGATTATCGGCGGTGGCGACACCGGCACCGACTGCGTGGGCACCTCCATCCGCCACGGCTGCAACAGCCTGGTACAGCTAGAAATCCTGCCCAAACCGCCCTCGGAACGGGCAGCCAACAATCCCTGGCCGGAATGGCCGAAAGTCTATCGCTTGGATTACGGCCAAGAAGAAGCCGCAGCTAAATTCGGCGATGATCCGCGCGGCTATCTCACCACCGCCACGAAGTTCGAGGGCGACGAAAACGGCAATGTCAAAGCCGTACACACTGTTGAGGTGGAGTGGGCGAAAAACGAGAAAGGGCAGTTCATTCCCAAGCAAATCCCCGGTACCGAGAAAGTCTTGCCGGCGCAGGTTGTGTTGCTAGCGATGGGCTTCCTGGGCCCGGAACAACCGTTGCTGGATGCCCTGGGATTGGAACGCGACGCCCGCAGCAATGTGAAAGCCGAGCACGAAAAGTATACAACCAGCATTCCGGGAGTTTTTGCGGCGGGGGACTGTCGCCGGGGTCAGAGTTTGGTGGTTTGGGCGATTAATGAAGGGCGCGGCGTGGCCCGGGAGTGCGACCTTTATTTGATGGGTGAAACCGATTTGCCGTAGTTGATTGATGCGATCGATAGGTTCGTAGTAAGGACTTCAGTCCTTTCTTTGCTTGCGGACTAAAGTCCTCACTACGAACCTATTGTGATAAAATCGAATTAGATAAATAACATAATTTTGATACATTGTTCAGGTTGCCTGCAATACATCTACTAAATTAAACACCTATGACTACTCTTCCTATAAACCGCGCCACTACCCTCAAAACAGCCTATCAACTTTGTAATGTCGAACCCTTAGAAGGCGATGACCTCGATCGCTATTATGTTAACTTATCAGGCGTTCGCAAAACAACAGCGATCGCAAGTGTGAATACCCGTTTAGATTTTCAAGAAGCCGGAAAGTATACCACAATCCTGTTTACAGGACATCGGGGCTGCGGCAAAAGTACCGAATTGAAGCTAATTCAAAAGGAGTGGGAAAAAGATTATCGCGTCATTTATCTGGAGGTCAACGAAGAGACAGATATTAATGATGTCGGTTATACAGATTTTTATTTGATCACTATTAAGCAAGTTGAGTTTGAAATGCGTCGGCTGGGGCTGAAATTAGATCCTCGGCTGATGGAGAATTTTGAGGCTTGGTTTAAGGATGTCACCCAAGAAACAGAACGAAGTGTTGAAAGTTCCGTAAGTGTCGAAGGAGAAGTAACTTTGGGGCCAGAAGCTCCATTTTTAGCAAAGTTGTTAGTAAAGTTACTGGCACAAATCAAAGGTTCTGATAAGCAGAAGAAAACAATTCGCCAAACTTTAGAAAAAGATATTTCTCGCTTAAAAGCAGATATCAACTTACTGTTAAATGATGCTGTCAAAAAACTGCGGAAAAAGTTTCCCAGATATAAAGGATTTCTGATTATATTTGACAATTTAGACCGCGTTCCTCCAGAGGTAGCGAATCATTTATTTTTTGATTATGCGGCTCAACTTCAACAACTAGATTGTACTATCGTTTACACAGTACCCCTTTCAGTTCTTTCTTCTACTAAAAACCTCAATAATAATTTTGGCAATCCTCACATTGTCCCGATGGTCAATATCTATGAGTTTAATCGAGATGATTGTGACTTAAATTACAACCAAACAGGCTTAGATACTATTGCTAGTTTAATCGAGCGCCGGGTTGAAGTTGATAAAATCTTTGAGTCTCGCGAACAATTGCTGGAATTGGCAAAAGCCAGCGGTGGGCACGTTCGCCAACTCATGCAGATGATGCAGACGGCTTGTTTAACTGCCAGCACTAACGAGCATGATAAAATAAATGCTGAAGATGTTATTTATGCAATTAAACAAGAGCAATTTAATTTTGAGCGGTTTATTCCGCAAAGTCACTACCCAGTTTTAGCTGAAGTTTGTTTGACAAAAAATATTACTAAAGATGATGTCGGTCAATTAATGTTATTCAATACTTCGGTTTTGGAATACAACGGCAAAAATCGATGGAACTATCCGAATCCGGTAGTCAAGCAAAGTGAAGAATTCAAAAAAGCTCTTCGAGATGCGAGAGAATCTAATGTCAACCCAGAATAATAGAGATTTAGAAATTAGGCAATTTATATCGCGAAATCCGCAGGTATTTACTCAACTGTTGACGTTTGTTGATTTTTCGGATAAGTTTACAATTGGGTTTGTAGAAGTTAATTTTAATACGGAAGCTGATTTTCTAATTGAGGGATTGCAAAATCATCCGATTTCTCAAGAAACTCAATTTGAAGTTTTGAATTTTGATGAGAATTTGCGTTTCCTCCGAGATGAAATTATCAAAATTTTACCTACTATTCAGCGAGAACCCAATAAAAAATTAGTTTTAATTGTGCGGGGATTGGAAAAGTCGATCGGCAAATTTGGCGAATATCCTCCGGTTTTACAAGACCTTAATTGGGTGCGAGATGCTTATAAGAAAAGCGTTCCCCATCCGATGCTGTTTGTTTTGCCGGACTATGCGATTACTCGTTTGGCGAAGTTTGCAGCGGATTTTTGGGCGTGGAGATCGGGAGTATTTCTGTTTAAAACTACTCAAGCTACTAGAGATGATGCCGTTGCTAGGACTCTCGATTCGCAAAGAAGTTTTAGGACATTAGAAACGCCTGAAAAGCAAGAACGCATTGAACTTTTAGAGTCTTTGTTGATGGACTACAAGCCGAGTCATTCTGGAACAGAAAAAAATCCTAGTGGTTGCAGCAATATTTTACATCAATTAGGAGTTGCTTATCTCAGTCAAGGAAATCTGGTTAAAGCGAGGGAGTATTTAGAATCAGCCTTGGAGTTAACAAAGGAAAGTGAAAATTTATCGTTGCAAGCTGAAGTTTACAATGAATTGGGTGCGTCTTATCGGCAAGAGGGACAATTTTTGGCAGCAATGAGTGCCTATCAAGCATCGCTGGAAATTAGCCGCACGCTGGGAAACCGTCGCGGTGAAGCTAATGCTTTGTATTATTTGGGGAATGTCTGTCAGGATTTGCGAGAGTGGGAAAAGGCAACTGTTTTTTATCAGCAATGTTTAGCAATTGAACAAGCAATCGGAGATATCTACTCTCAAGCCAGCACCTACCAGCAGTTAGGATGGGTGGCAAAACAGATGTGGGATCTGACTGAAGCTGAAGGTTATTATCGAAAAGCTTTGGAGATTTCTAGCGAATATGGCGATCGCTCTGGGATGGCATATTCTTGGGGATGGTTGGGAGATATCGAGCGAAAACGTGGCAATTGGGATGAAGCTGAGCGACTTTATCGGCAATCTTTGGAAATGATGACAGAATTGGGCGATCGCTCTGGGATGGCATATTCTTGGGGATTATTGGGAGATATCGAACGAAATCGCGGCAATTGGGATGAAGCTGAGAGATTGTATCGACAATCTTTGGAATTAAGGACAGAATTGGGCGATCGCTCTGGTATGGCAACTTCGATCGGTTGTCTTGGAGAAAATGAACTCGGTAGAGGCAACCTAGATGCAGCAGAACCGCTGTTAAAAGAAGCTTTATCCAAAATGCAAGAACTAGGAATGACTTGGCATATTGGCGAAACTAACTACGATTTAGCACTACTTGAACGCCAGCGCAACAACCCAGAACTTGCCCAACAACATTACAACAGTGCCCATCAAATCTTTCAACAATTGGGAGCCGCGAAAGACTTAGAAAGAATCGAGAGAGAGTGGGAATCCGATTAATTTTACTCAAAAAATGCCCCAGGCGATAAATGAAATAACTCAGCTAATTTCTGAATTTGACTCACCGTCAGTTCCCTGTTACCATTCAAAACCTCAGCCACCAGAGACTCAGTAGAAAAAATATCAACCAAGTCTTTTTCTGAAAGCTCAGCTTCAACCATCAAAGCCTTAAGCAATTTAATCCCCTTCAGCACAGGCATTGGCTCATATTTTTGTTCGTAATCATAGACAAGAATACCCAGCACATTTAAGTAATCTCGGTCATCTTGTGTCAGTTTTCGGCGATCCAAAATAGAATTAATCCGATTTTGGGTAGCAATTAACTCAGCTTCACAACTAATCGGGCGCGGGGGAAAATTATTCATAATCTGATAGGCTTGGGAGAAGAAGACCGGGCGGTTGAAACCGCGTCTATACAGACAAAACCCGCCTCCGCGGGTTGAAGAGGCTACCGTTAAAATTTATGTTGTTTTCTTGAGTCCGCGGAGGCGGACATTGTTTGTGTAGACGCGGTTTCAACCGCCGTCTGATCTTTGCATCTCTCGCTTTTCCATCCCCAATCAACCAAAATTCAACGGATCGACATCAATAGTTAAACTAACAGAACGCGGCGCGCGTGAAGCGAAGCTATCCCGAAGGGAATCGCGCAACCCGACCAAATCCGACAAATCCAGTGACTCATCCACAGGTAACTTCAGCAAAATCTGCCACCGATAGCGGTTCGCCACCCGCATAATCGCCGCCGGTGCAGGCCCCAACATCTCGCAGCCAGTCACCGAAAGTCGATCGATATACTGTTGACAAACAGACGCCAATTGTACCGCAGTCACCGCCACCTCCGCCGCATCCACACTACTCAACCGCAACAAAATCAACCGCCCCGAAGGTGGATAATTCAGCGCCGCCCTTTCTGCTAATTCCGTCTCCACAAAACTTGTATATTCGTGCCGCCTCACAGCTTGAACCACTCGATGTTCGGGAGTGTAAGTTTGAATAATTACCCGCCCCGGATCGTCGCCTCTACCCGCACGGCCCGCAACTTGAGTTAAAGTTTGAAAAGCCCGTTCGCTGGCGCGATAATCCGATAAATTCAGCAATCCATCAGCAGACACAACTCCCACCAATGTAACTTGAGCTAAATCTAACCCCTTCGTCAGCATTTGCGTACCAAGTAAAATATCAGCTTCCCCATTCGCAAATTGAGTTAACAATCGGCGGTGATCGCCCTTATTTCTAGTAGTATCGCTATCAAACCGAATCGCCCGCAATTCTGGAAACAATCTCGTTAATTCCTGTTCCACTCGCTGAGTGCCGCTACCGAAGTTTTTGAAGTAAGGAGAACTGCATTCTGGACAATTTTGAGGATGTCTTTCCGTGTGGTTGCAGTAGTGACAGCGCAGGATTTCTGCTGTGCCTTCGCCGACCTGGTGATAAGATAGAGAAACATCGCAATTCGGGCATTCCATCACGTAGCCGCAACTCCGACAAGAGACAAACGTGCTGTGTCCTCGGCGGTGAATAAATAGGATGCCTTGCTGTTGTCTTGCTTGCAATTGTTCCAGGGCATTTTGCAAAGAAGTGCTGAAAATCGAGCGGTTCCCTTGCCGCAATTCTTGGCGCATATCGACTACTTCCACGGGCGGCATTGGGCGGGAATAAATGCGAGTTGGTAATGATAAATAATGGATAGTTGGTAACGAGTTATAATCTCGGCGCGTCCCTACTAATGTCTCTAAAGCTGGCGTTGCGGAACCTAAAATTAACGGACAATTTTCTAATTCGGCGCGCCATTTTGCAACCGTGCGGGCGTGGTAGCAGGGCGCTGGTTGGTCTTGTTTGAAGCTGCTGTCGTGTTCTTCGTCGAGGATAATTAAGCCGAGGTGCGGTAATGGTGCGAAAATGGCCGATCGCGTGCCGATGACAATTTGCGGCGTTCCAGTCAGCATCTGGCGCCATGTATCGTAACGTTCGCCGTCGGATAGGCCGCTGTGGTACACGCAAATTTGCTCGCCAAACCGGGCGCGGAATCTGTCTGTCAGTTGCGGTGTCAAGCCGATTTCCGGGACGAGCACGAGGGCGGATTTGCCGCTGGCGAGGATTGGGGCGATCGCCTGCAAATACACTTCAGTCTTACCAGAACCGGTAACGCCGTGCAACAGCACTTGACGGAATCCCGAAAAACTGTTAATAAACCCTAAAGCTTCAGCTTGAAAACGAGTTAAAGTTTTCGGTGCATCGGGTAATTGAGCAATTCCGCGATCGCCCCTGAGAACTTCCCTTTGATCGATGACAACGCTACCTTTCTGTTCCAAATTTTTGACAACCGAAGCACCCGCGCTGCAAATTCTCAGCAAATCATTCATCCACATTTCACCGCCGCCGCGCCGCAAAACTTCCAATACTTCTTGTTGGCGCTTAGTTAAATCCGTGACAAAGGCGCTGGGGATTAATATCACTGCCGGTTTGAGTTGTGGTTTCGGAGGATTGGGCGGTTCTAAATAACTTTCTACCCAACCGCGTTGCAATAAATCTTTCAATCCCCGATAACTTCCCTTGACTTGGCGCTGAAGGTATTGCCAAGTGTAATCGCCCTTTTTTTGAGCTTGCAGCAATTGCAAAATTTGACTGGCGGCGGGATTCAAAAATGTTTCGGCATTTGGAGAAACAGCATCTTTAATTAACCTAATCCGGCGCACTGAACGGCTTAACAAACCGGGTGGCAGCGAAGCTCTAATTACTTGAATTAATGTTGTACAATAATAAGCAGATACTCGTTCGAGCAATTGCCAGTAAGTAGGCGGAAAAAAGCCCGTACTGACAACATCTTCGACATCTTTCACCCGCCCCGGATCTAAGTCTGCCGGCAGTTGAGAAACGAACCGAATTGCGATCGCCCCTACCTGTTGGCTGCCAAAGGGTACACTCAAAATATCCCCCGGCTGCACGTTCAATTCCGCAGGTAAGCGATAGGTAAATAACTTGTTTTCCTCCCCCGGCGAGTCCCCCGCGCCCCTGAAAGGAGAGTCCACCAACACCTCGATCCACTGTGCCGATGTGGTGGGGCGTTGCGGCGGTTGGCTGCTACCGTAGGATGCCCCGGCCTCTGCCGCGGAGGGGGTTAATAAACCAAAAGTGACAGTAGACATAGGGTTTCACATCAAACTAGGAGGAGCCGCGGTCATAGGGAGTTTTTATTATCCCTCAGTTTAGCTTATTAAGACTAAAATCCCTGAAAAATCTCGCTTCTAACTTAGTCTAGATCCCCCTAAATCCCCCTTAAGAAGGGGGACTTTGAGAATACTCCTGTCCCACCCCCTACTCCCCTTTTTTAAGGGGGTTAGAGGGGATATAGATCCTAATAGTCAGACAGCAGAGTGATAATACATTCGCAGCTCAAATTGACACACTTTGCTCGCGGCGCCGTTTCATTAGCCGATATCTGTAAATTAGTCAACTAAAAATATAGCCTTTCTCAAAAAAGTGAGGTATGCCCGCTAGTCTTATGCGGGTGCATCTGGTTTTTGAAGCCTGAAGAAGCATGACCGCATATAAGTTATTAGTTATAATCCCATATTGACGGAGGTCATGCTTCGCCCCTACGGATATATTTGCCTTGCGCCAGATGCACCCTCTTATGCCCTATGCCCTATGCCCTATGCCCTATGCCCTATGCCCCATGCCCATTAGTACCTCATCTTTCTGAGAAAGGCTACAGCTTAGATTAACTGCGGGATTTCGCGATCGGAATCTCGATCGCAAATTCAGTCCCTTCTCCCACTGTCGATATGCACTCCAACCTCCCGCCGTGTTTGTCCACCACAATTTGATAGCTAATTGATAGCCCCAAACCTGTACCTGTACCCACTGGTTTTGTCGTAAAGAAAGGGTCAAAAATTTTTGTTTTCACTGCGTCATCTATTCCCGGCCCATTATCCTTAATACTGATTTTTACCAAATTGTTTTTTGAAATAAATGTACTAATTATAATCTGACCTTGAGAGTGAGCTTGATGTTTTTGGGAATCGTGATTTTCGGGATTGTGCAAAGCATATATAGAATTACTCAAAATATTCATAAATACTTGATTTAGCTGCCCCGCATAACATTCAATGAGTGGCAAATCTCCATAATCTTTGACAATCTCAATCTCCTTAAAATTGGGTTTGGCTTTGACAGCACTCTGTAAAATCAAAAGCGTGCTATCAAGTCCTTGATGAATATTCACTGGTTTGAGGTCTGATTCATCCAAGCGAGAGAAATTTCGCAAACTTAGTACAATTTCACGAATGCGATTAGTACCCACTTTCATTGAAGACAATATTTTCGGCAGATCCTCGCCGACAAACTCCAGATCGCTATCTTCAATCAAATCTGCAATTTCCGCCTTAGGATTCGGATATTCCTGCTGGTACAAATCGATTAAACTTAATAGGTTGTGACTGTAGGTACTAACGTGAGAAAGATTGGCGTGAATGAAATTAACAGGGTTATTAATCTCGTGGGCTACACCAGCGATCATTTGACCGAGGGAAGACATTTTTTCTGTTTGAATTAGTTGAGCCTGGGTTTTCTGTAAATCTTGCAGAGTTTGTTTGAGTTGTTTAGATTGAGCAGTAGCAGTAGCCGCAAGTTTATCCTTAAGTTCTAAAATTTGACGCATTTCTGCCTCAGCGTGCTTGCGCTTGGTGATGTCAAAGATTACTCCGTCAAGCCAGAGAAGATCGCCGTTTTCATTAAATATGCCTTGACCTTTGTCTGACACCCATCTCACAGTCTTATCCGCTCTAATAATGCGGTACTCGATGATATAATCCCGTTTTTTCAAGATTCTTTTATCGATAATCTTCTGTACCATTGCTGCATCTTCAGCATGGATGATACTGTTAAAACTTCGCACTCGATTGTCAATAAAATCGGTGGCGGAGTAGCCCGAAATATCTGCGATCGCATCACTGATAAACTCGATCGTCCAGTCGGCATCGAATACCCATCGATAAACCGCACCCGGGAGATTGGAAACCAAGCTTCTGAAACGTTTCTCGCTGTCTTGGAGCACCTCCGTATCAGACTGAATGCGATCGCCCATTTGGTTAAAAGCGGCCGCAATCTGAGCAAGTTCATCAGATCCTCCCAGTTGCGCGCGCGCGTCCAATTTTCCTTGGCTGAAGCTATTGCTCGCTGCTACCAGCCTCGCAGCCCGCCCTGTCAAGGTTTTATCAAAAAACAACCAGACAATTATGCAAAATACAGCTAACCCAATACTCGTTTCGGCCGATCGCTGCAAAGTATCTGCATAAGATTGCTGCTTGAATAACAAAATATCATACTCTACCAAAAGAATGCCGACTCTCGAAGGGCGAACTTCTCCCGGCTGGGCCCCCAACAAAACCGGATAAATTGCCCAGGTACTCTCTTTATTTTGAGCAAGCTTGACTTCTCCTGACATCTTTTCCCGAACTTTGAAAAATTCTTCTGGCAAATAGTTAGGTAACGAGATTTCGGCGATCGGGTGATTCCGCAATTCGTAACGGGTTGCCAAAATTACTCGGTTATTTTCATCACAAAGCAACGCTAAGCGGATATTTCGCTCGCTACCCAACTTGCTAATTGCGATTTCCACTTGCTCAACATCTCCTCTGCGGTACAAATATTCCAGCATTCCTGAGATTTGATTTGCAGAAAACTTTAAATCGTTAATTCCTTTTTCTTCTTGCCGCCGATACGACTGATGTACCTCTCGTTCAAAAGAAAATAAACCCAGCAAACTGCCGAAAGTCAACAGGATTAAAGGAATTGATAAACGTAGAGAAAAAGGGAATTGTTTCATAGTTAGAAATGATATAAATTTGAGTTCCTAGATTGTTGTTGCTAATTTCAACCCAAAATATGCAAATCAATAGTCACTTAAAACTCATATTTGTTCCCGACTAACTAGAATTATAATCGATCAATATTTCACTTTTTTGACCAATTTGTCGTCCAACAAAGGAGCAGGATTTACAGCTTTTGGCAGCAACTTGTTTTCTAGCATCACTTGAGACAATCGCTTGACGCCATTCAGCAATGACGGATCTGTTTTCCCTAGTAACTTTTGATTTTCTTGGAGGCTTGGACTGCTCAGCCCTTTTAAAGATTCTAAGAATTGTTCTGGAGTCACTCCTGTACGGGGAGCTATGCGACTAGCAGCATCCTGGGGATTTTTTGTCAAGTAATCTAGGGCGCGAAACCGACCGTCAACTAAAGCCTGCAAAGCCTTGGGCTGCTTGTTAATTACATCGTCGCGTACTATCAGAACATCGACAATTTCACCGGGGATTTGCGAACTATCAAACAGTTGTTTTGCGCCTACTGCTAGCAGCTTTGTCCGAGCATATCCAAAGGTAACAACAGCATCTACCTTTCCATCTTTAAAAGCTCGTTCATGTTCCGATACTCCTAAAGAAACAATTTTGATATCTTTAGGTGACATACCTTTTTGTTCTAAGGCACGGGTAATTATGAATGCTCCTAGTGCAGTAGATTCGACGCCTACTGGTCGGTTTTTTAAGCCTTGCAAATTTGGAATCTCTGGTTTGCCGAGAATCACATCCCCACCGTTAGAAAAATCCATTACAACTACAATCTTTACGTCGGGATTGGTTGCTGCCAATACCAAAGCTTGGTCGATGGATATGCCCGCTGCTTCAATTTCTCCATTTCGATAGGCTCGTACCTCTTCTGTACCTGAAGGGTAATCTACTAATCGAATAGGAGTATTGTCATAGTACCCTAAACTGCGAGCCAAGTACAGAGTTTCATAGCCAGGCCAAACATTGGCACCGACTCGCAAAGGGGCTTCTGCTTTCGTGCAACTAGCTAATATCACTGTACACAGGGTGACTGTCGCAATGCCAAGCATAAAGCTTTTTAGTTTCCGGCTCACTTTTTTCCAAAACTTGAGGTCAAACATCAGAAGATTTTTCAGCATATACTTAGGTAAGCTCCTGCTTATTGATTAGTAAATTATACTTGTTGGTCAGCACTTAAGTTCAGGTGGTGCGATCGCCAATATTGACCAATATATTCAATATAAACACCGATCGCCAACTTCTAGCAGCGACTTGAAAGTGAATAATTGCCCTGCAACAAATAACCTGTGACCAACAACTTTGTAGCCAACCTGCGTGGGTACAAGTATTAACACCAGTTTTATAAAGTTTTGCGATAAAAGTATTCGTAGGATGTGTCGCTTGCGATAAATTACTGGCATTGAATTGCAAATCTGATAGCGACGCACCTTACCCATCGGGTAGAGCAAGCCCAACAATTGTTTTGTAGCACGATTTGTTATAAATGATATGAATAGCATTGCGATCGAGTTTTGCGATAAAAGAAGTGTTGGGAAAGA
Organism: Microcoleus sp. PH2017_24_DOB_U_A; assembly: GCF_020738205.1. Classification (NCBI taxonomy): domain Bacteria; kingdom Bacillati; phylum Cyanobacteriota; class Cyanophyceae; order Oscillatoriales; family Microcoleaceae; genus Microcoleus; species Microcoleus sp. PH2017_24_DOB_U_A. The sequence goes on along the minus strand of NZ_JAEQCT010000029.1, from coordinate 72,214 downwards.
GTGAAACGGATGATTATTTACACCGCAGAGAGTTTGTCAGGTGCGTCGCGGTGAGATTGTGGATATGCAAGTTGAGGTATCCCAATGCCAAATGCCCTGTTTGCCAAATGCCCTGTTTGCCAAATGCCCTGTTTGCCCAATGTCCATGAGTACCTCATATGGGAGATGGAAAGGCTATAACTCCCATGTGTCGATCGCACTTACACACCAGCGCCATTTTATGGTAGGAATTAATACTTGCGAGAAAATCGACACAGCAGTTCACATTGGGAGAGTATTGAATGTCAGGTAGCGAAGTCCGTGCAGACTTTTGGATGAGCGAGTACATTACCCCTTGGGATATTTACGTTCACGGCATCATCGGCGTGCTCGCTTACAAAAAAACTGCCTACCAGGAAATGTACGTAGTTCAAACCGGCACCTACGGTAAAGGCTTAGTTTTGGACGGCAAATGGCAATCTTGTACAGGCGACGAGTTTCTGTACCACGAACCCCTCGTGCACCCAGCCATGATTGCTCACGGTTCGCCCAAAAAAGTGCTAGTTCTCGGCGGTGGCGAAGGAGCTACAATTAGAGAAGTGTTGCGCTGGAAAAGTGTTGAAAAAGTAGTGATGGTAGATATTGACGGCGAAGTAGTAGAAGCTTGCCGCGAACACCTACCAGAAATGCACCAAAACGCCTTTGACGACCCCCGTTCCGAAGTAGTAATCGGCGACGCTTTGGACTATTTAGACAACACAGATAACGATTGGGATATTGTGATTTCCGACTTATCCGATCCCATTGAAGAAGGCCCATCTTTCCAGTTGTTTACCAAGGAGTATTTTGAGAAAGTCCGCAAAATACTGTCACCTAACGGGTATTTCGTAGTGCAAGCGGGCCCCGTTTCTCCAGCAGAAATGAAAATGCACGCCCGCATTGTCAACACCCTGAAATCGGTTTTCCCCAACGTTCAATCCTGCACCAGCTTTATTTCTACCTACGGAGCTCCTTGGGGTTTTGCGGTAGCTTCCAGCCAAGAAATAAACACGCGGCCAGAACCTGAAGTTACCGACAAATTGCTCGCCGACAAAACAATTGGTGGGTTGCGGATGTTAGACGGGATTACACTGTTGGGACTGATGCAAGTTCCCGGTCACTTACGAAAAGTAATCGCCGAGGAAACCGAAGTTTACACGATCGCAGCACCGCCTAAATTTTTCGGGAAAGGGTCTGTCGGTCAGTGAAGTTAAATTGAAAGAGAAAAGTCGTTTGGAGTAACTCACATGGGCAGTTTAATCCGCATAGTCGCTGCAATTTTTATTCCCCCGCTGGGCGTATTTTTGACCGTCGGAATTGGAGGTGATTTTTGGATCAACCTGGTTCTGACATTTTTGGGATTTATTCCCGGCGTTGTTCACGCTATTTGGGTAATTGCCAAGCACGATCGGGGCTAGGTTGATATCAAAAAGACCTGTAAGGGCGGGTTCACAAACAATATCTGTCAGCAGCGCAGGGAT